>CAIVTL010000302.1 GCA_903908785.1 Caldifarciminota bacterium
CGACCACAGAGACTACCCTTACGACGACCCCGGTGACCTATCCTTAGACGATTCAAGGGATTACCCAAAGGACGACCCATGAGATTACCGCGTAGACGACCCGATAGACGACCTCGGAGTTCGTCCCAATGATGACCTCCAAGACGACCCCGGGGACCGTCCCCTAGACGGTCTAGGAGACGACCCCAAAGACGACCTTCTGGACGACCTATGGAACAATGGTGCAAATCCCAGGCCGTATTTCTGGCTGCGTAACCTTCTGTGATTCCGGCACTTAGGTGATGCTGATTCCTTTGGTCGTAACGAGCGTCTAGGTGAGTGAAGACGATCAGACGGGACTCCTGCAAGCCGCTGCCTGACGCCTGCAAGCATTTGCCTTGTCAGGCTTGGGTTAGGTTTCAGCCTGAGGGTAGATGCAAGTCTGTTGCAGAGGACCGGACCGAAGAAGCATCACTATGTCTGATGTAGTAAGACGCATCACCCGGTGGCAGGTGAAGTGCACACCGGAACGGACCAAGGCCACGCTCGACTCTATCCATGAGGACATGCGGGCGCGCTACGAAGCCGCGACCACTGATCTCAGTGCAATGGAGACCGACGTAAAGCAGACTCTCAATGCCCGGGGAATCAACACCATCAACTATGTCCCCTACTTGAGCTTCGCGCGCCAGCTCTTCAAGCTGAGCAACAAGAAGGGCATCACCGGTGAGAGCATGGCGATTGAGGCTAAGGTCCTTTTGGAAAAATGGGCGTCGAGAAGTCTCAATCCCGATGTCCTCGCCGCCATCCGCTTCGAGAACTTCAGCATCAACGAGCCCAAGCCGTAGCGCCCGGGCCGTCAATCAGGCCGGTCTCTCCGCCGCCGCAGGGAACTGGTCGTGTCGCTGCGAGACCAGCGGCCATAGTGTGACTCGCGACTGCGATGCGCACCTACCCACCGACACGCGAACCGCGAGACTCACGCCTTGCCTGCCCCTGGCGTTCTACAGGACACCGGGGCTTGACTTCTGCACGGACGCGACTAGATTAGGTATGAGATGAACCCGAGATTGAAGACCATTCTCGCCGAACTGCGAAGCCGGTTCGAGGCACTTTACGGAGACCGGCTGGTGAAGCTCATCCTCTACGGTTCACAGGCGCGCGGCGACGCCGCGCCCGACTCGGACATTGACGTCCTCGTTGTGCTCAAAGGCCCGGTCCAGGTCGGCACCGAAATCGAGCGCGGCTCGGCCGTCACTGCGGCCCTGTCCCTGGAACATGACGTTGTCATCTCATCCGTGTACGTCGCTGAAGACCGGTACAACCGAGACCGCAGCCCGCTGTTCCTCAATGTCGAGGCCGATGGCCTGGCAGTATGACCGACGACCAGACAGCGCTCGTGGCCAAGGCCGAAGACAGCGTGCGTGCGGCAGAGCTGCTGGCCCGAGACGGGTACTACGGCTTCGCGGTCTCCCGCGCGTACTACACGATGTTCTACATAGCCGAGGCGATGCTGCTGGAACTCGGGTTGAGATTCACCAACCATGCCGGAGTCATCTCGGCCTTCGGCCTGCACTTCTCAAAGACAAAGAAGGTCCCCTCCGACTTCCATCGTTACCTGCTGGCCGCCCAAGACGCTCGCACCGAGGGCGACTACGACATCCGTCCGAAGCTGACAGCCGAGGACGCGGCTCTCGCAATCGGCCGAGCGCACGAGTTCATCCAGTTCGCCGAACGCATGCCCGGCGAATCTTCCCGCCCGGCATAGCGCTGCCCGGCGGGAATTCACCCTTGCCCGCATTTTGACTCCTGCAATCGGGAATCTACAATCGACGGTCGGAAATGCCTCTGGCCCCGACGTCCTCGCCGCCATCCGCTTCGAGGCTTTCAGCATCGGCCCGCCGGAGAAGTAGCCGCTCAGACGCGGCTACTTCGTCACGCGGCTCGTGATACTGTCCTCAAACGTCTGTGTGTAGAGCCGGCCATCTCCGTCAAAGGCGAAGAAGCTGATGTCCAACTTGGACGTAACGACCCACACGCCGTTCTCCCATCTGGCATTGGCCCTGTGCCAATTCAGCCTCAGAGAAACGACCGCGCCTGCCGGGGCAGCGGCAAAGGGCCCGGCGGCATCAGTGGCGACCACAGTGGGGTGAATAACCTTGAGGTCGGGCGCAATCCGATAGGCGACCACGGTCGGGGCTGGAGGCGTATCCAATGTCGGGGCGAATATCCAGTACCCCGACTTGCCGGCCTGTCCGATCATCGTCCTGGGAATGGCAGGTCCGCTCCAAGTACGATAGACGTCCCGCCTCAGGTTGATAGAACCCGAGTCCACAAGAGCAAGCGTCTTGGTTGCGACTCGATACAGGTTGCAGAAGGAATCAACCGGATTGTCCTTGCCAGTAGCGACCACAATACGTCCCGTTCCCTCGCCGAAGAAAGCAATCTCAATGGGTCTACCTCGAGCGCCGAGCGACCACCTCAGGTACTCTGGGGCTGATGCATGCCCGCCGAATGGCTGGTCGTAGTTAAGCGACCGGACGACCGGCAGACCTCTCGCGTTCAAGTTCACCTGCGCGTAGCTCACCTGGCTGAGATATGGCGCGACAAGGTGAGCTAGCCCCCCCCGGTCCACGAACGGTGTACCTGGGAAGTGATTGGGAAGAGCGTCCGACACCTGCACAGAACCGTTCGCACCTATTTTGGCCAGACGTTTCTCGCCATGTGGCATGTGTCGTTCGAAGTCAACAACCAAGCTGCCGTCGGGCGTGGTGCCGACCGGCAAGACCGTAGTCATGTCCATCATGCCCTGCCGCGGGAAGAGGGAAATGTCCCCGCTTAAGCGGGCGCCTGAGCCACTGAACCGCTGCGCGTGCCACGATGGCGCGCGGGCATCTCCGAACCCCCAGTCTACCCAAACCACCCAGACGGTCCCATCGGATGATGCGTACACGGAGCGGATATCGTTGAATCTGGTGGTATCCATGAGACCCACCGTTGCCTGAAAGACTCGGCCGGCGTCCAGCTTCGCGGCTGATGCGTAGCTGACGGATGCGGCGGGCGGCGCAGCACGGCACGCCAAGGCTAGAAGTGCTGCAAAGGTGAGTCGGAGCGTGGCTTTCATCACACTGCTGTTGTACCAGAACCCCACCGCCTTGTCAACTCGCGCCCGGCGAACCCGGCCGGAACCACGGGCCGCGGGACTCGCCCCGCAGGCTGAGCCGCCGAGTGAAGACGATGCCCTCCCGGGACGGGAGGGCAGCAGAATCGGAATCGCCGCAGGCTACTTGACGTCGGACGAGGTCAGTTCCTGAGTATAGTCCTGGGTGTAGCCCTGGATGGTGAACCCGTAATGGAACTTGACCAGACCGACGCCCTTGGCGTACCAGTAGTACATCTCGGTGATGTCGGAGTCGGTCGTGTAGGTGACCTGCAGCTTCCACGCGTTCTTGTAGGTGCCGGCTTTGACCGTTACGTCTTCCTGGCCGACAACCGTCGCGGTCGCATTCGTGCCGCTTGTCCACGTCTTGCCGACCGTGGGGCTGGTCACCATTACCGTGTCGGCGGTGCTGTCGTCGATGGCCGAATAGCCGAGAATCCAGTCACCATCCTCGCGGTAATACGCGTAGTTGGTCGAGATGATGGTGGTGTCCGATAACGGGTCGGGCCGGCGGATGGTAATTGCTCCATCGGTCCTGAACCTGACCACGTCTTTGCCGTTGGTGAGAGTGACCTTCTCCACCGCGGTATTCGTCGCCGTGCCGGTCTGAACCGTGTCGAGCGACGCGGTAGTCGCTCCGCCCATCAGCAGGATATCCATGTGCCAAGCGCTGCCGACCGACATCGGGAAGATGTCGCCGGAACTCGATTTGCAGCTCGTGCCCAGCAGGGCAACGGCCACGATTGCGGTAAGGGCCAGAATTCGTTTCATGTTGTTGAGGTTCCTTTCGACAGGCAGTCTAGCGGACGCCGTCGCCGTGTCAAGGCACGGAGCCCGCCGTGCGGCGCGGCGGGAAACTCTTAACTCCAAACCCTAAATCCCAAGTCGGAAGACCGGAATCTGCGCTATCTGCGTAATCTGCGGATAGCCCTGAGAGATTCCTCGATTCGCCGGGCTCACTCGGAATGACATCCCTCTTGGCATTCTTGGCGGTTCATTCTGCCGCTCCTGTCATTTGCCATTCCCCCTTTCCCCTTCACCTCTTGGCGTCCTTGGCGGCTCAATTCCGGTTTCCGTGGTTCGGGCCATCGCCGCGGGTTTACAGTTTGGCCTGGGCCGGTAGAATACTCACTTGCCAGACGAAGAACCGAAGCACGTGCG
>CAIVTL010000303.1 GCA_903908785.1 Caldifarciminota bacterium
ACGGACGGGGGCTACATCGTCGCGGGATGGACCAAGACCTTCGGGGCAGGCGGCGCTGATGTCTACCTCATCAAGACGAATGCCTCCGGCGATACACTCTGGACCAAGATCTACGGCGGGCCGTCCTACGATTGGGGCCAATCCGTCCGGCAGACCACGGATGGAGGCTACGTCATCGCCGGAGAGACCCAGTCCTACGGGGCGGGCTCCTGGGATGTCTACCTCATCAAGACGGATGCGGACGGGAGCGTGAGCGTAGAAGAGCCGGGGAACGGCAGGCAGGCGGCAGCCGGCAGCATGAGAGCAACGCCAAACCCCTTCACTTCCTTTGCCCGGATTCCCGGGCATGAGACTGAGCGGTTTGAGCTCTATGACGCTTCCGGCAGGAGGGTTGGGACGTACCGGGGAAATCGGATCGGGGAAGGACTCGCACCGGCAGTGTATTTCGTCAAGCCCGAGCATGAACACGGCAGCAGCCTGCGTATTGTGAAGGCGAGATAGAAACTGCATCGTTGAGGTTGCCGTCGATGGCGCGGCATCAGGACGTGAGACAGGGAATCCGGCTCGGCATGACCAGACGGGTGAAGATGGTCGAGACGATGCGGTATCGTTCATCGTTGGTTCGACGGACTCGTACATCGTCCAACGCGGACCGCGAGGAATGATTCCGTCCAACGATAAACGTGGTACGGTTTCTGCCGCGCGGTCAGACAGGGGCCGCCGCGGCCAACCAACGAGACAGGACAAGACGATGCGGGATTCGTACATCGTTGCATCGGAGGAATCGTACATCGTGCGGAGCCACCGTTAGCCGTGAGCCGCAAGCCGACGGCCCTCCCCGGCGCGCTGGCGTAAGAGTTGTGCGGTATGACGGAAAAGGAAATCAGGATTGTTGGAGAGGAACAGGTCTCCACGAAAGGACGTAGCATGAGACGCACCGTCCTGGCCGCGTTGGCACTGGTCTGCCTCAGCATGGGCACGGCCGATGCGATGTATATGGGCCTGGGGCCGATGCTCGGCGTGCCCATCGGTCTCGGCGCCAAGCTCTGGACCCGGACCGGCCTCGCGCTTGATGCCGGTGTCGGATACTCCTGGTGGCAGGATTCGTCGCTCCAAGTACATGGCGACCTGTTGTTTCACAGCGTCGCGTTGACAAAGAACCCATCGGAGGACGGCGCGATGGGTCTCTATATGGGGCTCGGCGCTCAAGCGAGGATGGCCGGTCAGCCCGGCGACCAGAACATCAGGATGGCACTCAGGATGCCACTCGGTATTGAGTACTTCTTCCCGCGTTTCCCGCTCAGTATCTACGTGGAGGCCGTGCCGAGATTCAACCTGGGCACGACCGAGGAGTACTTCAGCGGGGACGCCGTGTTCGGGCTCCGCTTCTACTGGGTCGTGGGATCCAGCCATTTGTCGTAAGGAGAACCAGGTCGCGGGAAGTCACGTGCTGGCCGCCCGGCTGCAGAAGTGAGCGCAGCCGCAGAAACGGTCTGCGCCGGTTGGACCCACTGTGGGGCATGACCGGACGGTCGGTTTCGTACATCGTTGTATCGGAGGATTCGTGTATCGTGCATCGCGGATCGCGACGAGTGACTCCGGCTAACGATGAACCCCTTCCGCCGAGACAACGCGACGCGGTAACCGCGATTGCACTGCCAATGACACCCAGACCGCCAAGCATACGCAGAGCGTTCCCGTCCGGAACCATCTTTGTGTCTTCGTACCTTGGTGGTGAACTCCTATCTTGGTTCCTGGGGTGAAATGCTGCTGAACGACGGGACTGAGCTGGTTTTCCGAGTGAAGGAACACCCGCGTGCCCGGCGGGTGCGCATAGTCGTGTCACGTCACGACGGGATGGTGGTAACCATCCCGCGCGGGTTCGACCGGAGTCGGATTGCGGGAATCCTGGAACAGAAACGGGCATGGATCGAGCGGACACTGCGCCGACTCCCGATGAAACCGGAACCCTATCGCCCACCGGAAAGGATTACGTTGCAGGCAGTTGGCGAGGAGTGGACCATCGAGTATGAAGCCGGAGACCCCAGGCGCGTGACGTTGGTCAAACGCGGGGAACGGACGTTGCACGTTTCGGGCGCCGTCAGCCGCCCCGACGTCGTGCGGAAAGTGCTGGAGCGGTGGTTGACGATTCAGGCGCGCCGGCACCTGGTTCCCTGGCTGCACCGAACCGCGGACGAACTGGGGTTCACACTGAAGGGCGCCTCGGTGCGGACCCAGCGAACCCTGTGGGGAAGCTGCTCACACCGCCACACGATAAGCCTGAATGCACGGCTGCTCCTGATTCCTCCCGACATGGTGCGGTACGTCTTTGTCCACGAGCTGGTGCACACCCGGCATATGAACCATTCGCACGCGTTCTGGCAGACAGTTGCGATTCACGTTCCGGACTACCGCGACAGAATTAGAGAACTGAAGCGCCTCTGGCCCGCACTCGAAATCTAGACCCTAGTCCCTAGCCCCTGGTCCCTGACTTGCGCGCCCTGCGGGTCACTTCCCCACGTTCAGCATCGGGATGAGCTTCTGGTCGAAGGGCGTGATAACGAAGGTGTTGTTCTGGCTGTCGGCGACCTTCTTCAGCATCTCGATGTAGTACCAGCTCAGGTAGCTGTTGGTCAGCGAGCCGGCGATAACACGGTTGGCGTCGGCAATGCCCTTCGCTTCAACCCGCTTGCGCTCGGCCTCGCGGCCCTCTTTGACGAGCGTGAACTCCATCTTCTGCGCGTTCTGATCTTCGGCGAGCTTGGCTTCAATCGCCTGCATCACGACGTCGGGCAGCTTGACCCGCCGGAGCAGCACTCGCTCGCGGATGACGCCCTTGCCGGCGAAGGCGACGTCGAGGAGCGAATCGACCGTGGATGTGTAGACGCTGCGGCCGGTCGCCGAGTAGAGCTCGCTCGCGGTGAAGCGGGACGCGGCGTCGCGCAAGGCCGTACGAATCGATGGGCGGACTATCTTGTCGACGTAGTCCGGGCCGATGTTCTGGAAGACCCAGCTTGCCCTGGAGACATCCAGCCGGTACCAGACCGTAACGTCGAGCGCGACGGTGAGGCCGTTCGAGGCGAGAGCGTCAATCGCGTCGTCGCCCTTGACCTGGCCTTCGTCCTTCATGCTCGACATGGTGTATGCGTTGGTCCGTACATCCATCAGGGTGACATCGACGAACGGTACGACCACGTTCAGGCCGCTCGACATCTGTTTCTGGACCCGGCCGAGGAACACGGGCACGCCGGCGTGGCCCGGCGGTACGATGCGGAAGAACGAGAGCGCGATGAGAATCGCGACGAGGATGATGGCGCCGGTGCCGACGCGACGGGCGATGGCCCGGCCCTGTATGGTCTGGCGCAGCGCGAAGTACGCGACTGCCAGCCCGATTGCGGCCACAAGAACGATTCCGAACACGAGACCTCCTTTGTGTCTTTTCCGGTCGGCTAGACTCTAGCAGAGAAACGAGTTGGAGGAAATAGTGAATTAAGAATAGTGGATGGTGAGACCGGGGTTCAGGACTCGCCCATCCGGATTCCCTATCCCCACTCCCGACTCTCGACTCCCGACTCTCTGCGACCCCGTTCGCTCGTTTGACAAGAGACGGCCAGAGGCTAGAATCGAGTTGTGAGTAAAATCGGTATCGGTGTGCTGGCGTCAGGCCGCGGCACGAACTTCGAGGCGCTGGTGCGCGCTGTCCGGCGCGGTAACATGAATGGCGAAGTCCGCGTGCTCATCGCCAACGTCCCCGACGCGCCGGTCCTGAAGCGAGCCGAGGCCGAGCAAGTGCCCGGCGTCACAATCTCCCACCGCGACTTCAAGAAGCGCGCCGAGTTCGAACAGGCACTCGTCGCGGAACTGCGGAAGCACGACGTCGGCCTGGTCTGTCTGGCCGGGTTCATGCGCATCCTCTCGCCGGTCTTCGTCCAAGCCTTTGAGAACCGCATCATGAATATCCATCCTTCGCTCCTGCCCGCGTTCGCCGGCCTGCAGGGGATGCAGGTGCACGAGGCGGTGCTCGCTGCCGGGGTCAAGGTTGCGGGTTGCACGGTTCACTTCGTGACCAGCGACCTCGACGCCGGGCCGATTATCGTCCAGCGCGCAATCCCGGTGCACGAGGGCGACACCGCCGAGACTCTGGCCCTGCGCGTGCTGGTCGAGGAGCACCAGGCATTCGCCGAAGCCGTAAGGCTCTTCTGCGCCGGTCGCCTCCGCGTAGAAGGCAGGCGGGTACGAATCCTCAAGCACGAAGAACGAGAAACGAAGGATGAAGGAGCGACCATTGGCTGAGCGGAAGCTGAGAGTTGCGGTCGTCGGATGCGGGACCCAATCCCAACTTGCCCACATTCCGGCGCTGCGTCAGAACCCGTCGGTCGAGTTGGTGGCGCTCTGCGACACCGACGTGCGCAAGCTGAACCAGCTCTGCGCGATTCACAAGATTGAGAAGCACTACGTTGATTTCGACGACCTGAAAGAGGACGAATCGATTGACGCCGTGGTCATTGCCACACCCAACCACCTGCACGCCCCAATGGCCGTGGCCGCCATGCGCTACGGCAAAGACGTGCTCTGCGAGATGCCGCTGGGTCTGGACTCGGCCGAAGTCCGGCAGATGATGGGCTGCGCCGAACGCGAGAAGCGGAAGCTGATGCCGGCGATGAACACGCGGCTCCGCCCTGACATCCAGACCATCCGCCGATTTGTCGAGGGCGGGGAACTAGGCGAACTCTACTACTGCAAGACCGGCTGGCTCCAGGGCCGCGAGTCGTGGTCGCTTTCCGGCTGGCGCGGCCAGCGCCTGCGCGCGGGCGGCGGCGCATTCCTCTCCCTCGGTACAGCCCTGCTCGACGCTTCGCTCGCCCTCGTGGCTCCGCATGTGCCGGTCTCGGTCATCGGTGCTGCCCACCACCGGGCCCCGCAATCCGAGGTCGAGGACACCGCGTTCGCGATGATTCGGTTCCAGCCGGACCTGACGCTCACCGTTGAGGTCGGCTGGTCCATGCTGCAGGAGAAGGACCTCACGTACCTGAACCTGTTCGGCAACGCCGGAGCCGCCCTGCTCAACCCGACTCAAGTGCACAAAGAGATGCACGGTCACCTGGTCAATGTCACGCCCCAGATTCCGGACAAGGACGCCCAGCGTTCGTCCTGGCGCTTGCTCGTCAACCTCTGGGTTGAGTCGCTGGTGCACGACACGCCCACGCCCATCGCCGCATCCGAAGCGCTTACGGTCAGCCGGCTCGCGGACGCATTCTACCGGTCACAGTCAACCCGCAGCGAGGTCCCGCTCACATCCGAAGAGTCCTGATTCTGGCCGCCGCGGCCCTCGGCCTGGGAGGGTTTGCGTTTGCGCCTTTCCCGCTCCGGTTCCTTGCCTTTGTCGCGCTGGTGCCGCTGTTCTGGATTGTCCGTAACGCCAAACCGGGTCGGGCCTTCCTCTGGGGCTGGCTGTTCGGCGGGCTGGCATTCGGGTTTCACCTCTGGTGGCTCTGGCTCCTGGTCGTGCCGGTCGAACCGGTCACGCGCATCTTGCTGGACATCGGCGTGGTCCTGCTCTTCGCCTATCTCGGCTTGTACGTAGGCGTATTCACGTGGCTGACGCGGCGCTGGGGTCTCTGGGCCGCGCCGTTCATCTGGCCGCTGCTTGAGTTCCTCCGCACCAAGTCTCAGATTGCCTTCCCGTGGGGTCTGCTCGGGTACACGATGACACCCTATGTCCCGTTCATCCAAGTTGCGTCAATCGGCGGGGTCTACCTCGTGTCGGCGTGGCTGGTGCTGGTCAACGTGCTCGTGTACAAGCTGTACGCTTCACGCTTCGCGCCCGACGCTGCTGAAGCCCGGCTTGAATCGTCCGGCGTCAAGCGTAGCGCGCGGCGCACGCTGGGTCCTGCTCTTGCGCTGGCCGCCGCCTTCGCGGTGCCGCTGGTATTCTCGGCCTTCTATGTCCGCCCGCTCAAACCGTGGTTCAACGTCGCCATCATCCAACCCAACGTCTCCCCTCTGGACAAAGGCGACTGGGATTCGCGTGCGCAGATACAGAAGGACCTTGCCGGGCTCACCCGACAAGCGGCCGCAACCAAACCTGACCTTATCCTCTACCCGGAAACGGCCACGCTGGTTGACGTAACGAGGTCAACGACCATCGGCCCGGTCATTCGCGGCCTGGCCGATTCGCTCGGGACCGAGATATTCACCGGCACGCCGCTCTTTGACGAAGCCCGGAACTCCTGGCACAATGGCGCGGTGCTCATCCGCCCCGGCGAGCAACCCGTCAGGCAACGCTACTACAAGATGCGGCTGGTCCCGTTCTCGGAGAAGATACCCTACGCGGATGAACTGCCCATCATCCGTAAGATCCTCGGCACTGCGGACATGGGTGACTGGGCCAGAGGCCACAACTACACCGTGTTCAACTGGTCACATGGCACGCTCTCCGCGCTCATCTGCTTCGAAGCCATCTTCCCGGACCTGACACGTGAGTTCACCCGCCGCGGCTCGCGACTCCTCGCCGTTGTCACGAACGACGGCTGGTTCGGCCGCCTGGTCGGCGCCCAGCAGCACGCGGAACTGGCCGTCCTGCGTACGGTCGAGAACGGCGTACCGATGATACGCAGCGCGAACAACGGCATCTCCCTCATCGCCGACCCCTACGGACGAGTCCTGAAAAAGACCCCGCTATTCGCTCAGGCGATTCTCACCGGCTCGGTTCCGCAGCCGCTTGCGCCGACGCCCTACGTCCGTTTTGGCGATTGGTTCATGCTGGCGTGTGTGCTGGGACTAATCGTGGGACTGGTGGCGCGGCTGGCTCGCACCGCCAAGGCCGTGGCGCGGCGCTAGGCCCAGCAAGTCCGAAGTCCGAAGCTCGAATGACGATTCAATGGGGAAATGACCGATGGCGGACGCCAGCAAACCCGAATTCCGAAGTTCGAATGACGAATCAACTAGGAAATATCCGAATGACGGAAGTCAGCTACGGACGTCGGCTGAGCTTGGCGCGCGGATGCCAACTGCGAACGCGCATGCCTTGGTCATTCTGGCATTGAATCGTCATTCTGGTTTCGGGTTTCGTCATTCCGCCCGCCGAGGGCGGGCTAGTTCAATTTCAGTGCCAGCACGACCGGCCGGGAGATAATCTCGGTCTTGCCCGACGGCCCGGATGTCTTGACGTTCACAAGATAGATGCCGGCCGGAACCGAGCGCCCAAGCGCGTCGGTGCCTTCCCACTTCAGGTCATGGTATCCGCCCGTCCCGTTGCTCAGCAACTCTTTCACCAGCCTGCCCTCCAGGTCGTACAACGCAACCGTTACGCGGTATCCGGTGGTCGGCGAATTCACCTGGACTGTGGCGACCTGTCCGAGCTGGGGACAGAACGGATTCGGAACAATCGAATCGAGCTGCAGCGCCGTCGCGGGCGGAAACGCACCCGAGGTGTCGGCAACATCCGCATTGAAACGTGGCAGAAGCTGGTACCCGCTGTTGTACGGCTCGTCACTGTCATACTGGCCGCCGATGCCGATGACCCTTATCCTGCGCCCCTTGCTCATCCAGTTCACGTTGACTCCGGCGCCGTCACCAATCCGAACCGCGATCGCCGGCGTGCCGTTCTTTATCACCAGGTTGTAACCGGAACCGGAGCGGGTCGGCGCCTGGACGATATCGCCGACCACCACCAGCAAGTTGCTTTCCATGTTCTCATTCAGACCGGTGTTGAATGGCAGCAGTTGAGGGACAACAACGACCCGGTCGGTGTCCCTGACCCACATTGCCCCGTAGGAAAGTTCGGTCAGACCGTTGTACTCGGTCACCTTACCGACAATCTCCCATTCAACACCGAGACTGTCGAGCAAAGGCTCCTCGGCCGTAGCCGCGTCGCAGCCATACACGTTGATTCCCTGGGACGAGTCCTGGACGTACAGGCTCTTGCTCGTGCCGCTGGTGAAGGCATACGCCGGCCCGGTCACCCGGGCGCGAATCCTGACCACGGAGTCAATCAGCAGCGGCGTAACCGCATCCGGCCCCGGGTGCTGAACCGCCCTGACCGACCGGACCGGCAGGTTCCCGGCGCTGCGCGAGAAGTCGGTCCGATAGCGCGGCAGGAGCTGATACCCGGCGAGCGGCCTCGTGGTGTCCGAGGCGTACTGGCCTTTGACGCCGGTGAGACTGAACGTGTCAGGCATACAGATGAAACCCGGTATATCGGTCTGCGCATCAATCCGCATCTGGGTCGCCACGGTG
>CAIVTL010000304.1 GCA_903908785.1 Caldifarciminota bacterium
CGCACGGTGTCAATGATGCTCTCGGCGTAGCGGCGGGCCGCCTCCATCTGTTTCTGAGCGTCGATAGCGATGAAGGTTATGACCACGCCGTCAATGGCGTCGCGGCCGGTCCGATAGGGCCGGATGCGAACCCGGTACCATCGGCCGTTTTGGGCCCGGACGTCCTGCTCGCAGGGCACGAGCGTGCGCACGACCCGGGCCGCGTCCGCGCTCATCCGGCCGTATTCGAGCTTGGAGGCGATGTCGTCGACCGGCCGGCCGATGTCGCCCGGAATCAGAGCGATGACTTCGGGCAGATGCGAGGTGAACCGCTTGATGTGCAGTGTGCCGTCCAGGAACAGGGCCGGGAGTTCGACACTGTCAAGCAGGTTGGCCATGTCGTCCCGGACCCGCGCGAGTTCGTCAATCTTGCCCTGTAGTTCGGCGTTGACCGTGAGCAGCTCTTCGTTCGTGGACTGGAGTTCTTCCCGGGAGGTTACGGTTTCCTCGTTGGTGCTCTGAAGTTCTTCGTTGGCGGACTGAAGTTCTTCGTTGGCGGATTTAAGCTCCTCGTTGGATGTCCCGAGTTCCTCGATGGTGGCATTCAGGCTGCGCCGGGTGTGCTTCAGTTCCTGTTCCAGCGTCGTGACCCGCCGGGCAGCCGAGCCGGAGGCGACGGGCCGGCCCGGCTTCGCGGCCGCCTTGGCCACAGCCGGCAGTTCCTCAAAGCTTACCATCAGCAGTCCGCGCACCACCTCGGGTCTGGTCAGCGGGCGAACCGTCAGCCGGATTGTGACATAGCCGCCATTGTTCCGAACCCGGATGCCGTCGAGTACGACCGTGCGTTTCCGGGCGGCGGCGGCGCGGATGGCGCCCGGCAGTTCGAGGCGCAGGCCCTCGCGCGCCATTTCGATGACGTTCATGGTGCCGGGGCCGGGCGCCGGTTCGAGAAACCGGCCGGTCCGGCCGTGCACGAAGACTACGTCGCAGCGGGCGTTGATGATAACGCAGGGCGGGGCATAGGTTTCGAGCAGCAGCGCCTCGGCGCTCCGGCCGACCTGCGGCACGTCCGCGGGGCGGACTCCGGTCGGCGCTTCGCGGCCGACCAACGGCCGACCGGGCGGGAACAATATCGCCGGGGGGCCGCCGGCTTCGCGCCGCCGGTAGATTTTCCACTTGCGGTCGATGGGCGAGAACAGGTCGCCGAACTCGCCGATGCTCTCGGACGTGCCGAGGAACAGGATGCCGCCGGGCCGCAAACAGTAGTGGAAGAGCGGGATAAGGGATTTCTGCAGCTCGGCATCAAGGTAAATCATCAGGTTCCGGCAACTGAGCAGGTCGAGCCGGGTGAATGGCGGGTCCTTGATGACGCTTTGGGGCGCAAATACCAGGGTCTCGCGAATGTCCTGGCGCACGATGTAGCTGCCGTGCGTCTGGGTGAAGAACTGCCGCAGCCGTTCCGGTGTCACGTCGCTGGCGATACTTGGCGCGTACGTTCCGCCGCGGGCGGCGGTGACTGCCTCGGCGTCGATGTCGGTGCCGAATACTTGAATCTGGAGGTTCCGCTTTGCCTCGTCCAGCGTTTCGCGCAGGAGGATGGCGATTGAGAAGGCCTCCTCGCCGGTCGAGCAGCCCGGGACCCAGGCCCGCAGCGTGTCGCCGTCGGGCCGCGTCTTGATGAGTCCGGGCAGGACGTCACGGCGCAGCCGCTCAAACGCTTCGGGCTCGCGGAAGAAGCTGGTGACGCCAATTAAGAGGTCTTTGAGCAGCGCGTCCGCCTCCGCCGGGGTGGCTTCGAGATGACGGATGTAGGCGGGTAGGTCTTCGACGTGGCAGACGTCCATCCGGCGCTCAATGCGACGCGCGATGGTGCTGCGCTTGTACATCGAGAAGTCGTGCCCGGTGCGCCGGTGCAGCAGGGCAAGGGCTTTGTCCATGGTGTCGGTAGTGTCAACGCGCCCGGTGCGGGCGGCGCGAGCCGGCCGCCGGACCGCGCGGCGCGCGTAGTCCACGAGCCGGGCCGGCATTTCCGCCGGCGGCATGACGTAGTCAACGAGCCCGGTGGCAATTGCGCTCTGGACCATGCCGTCATAGGAGGCGGTTTGCGGTTCCTGGGCCATGGCCATTCCCAGTTCGGCCTTGACTGCCCGGAGCCCGAGTGTGCCGTCCGAACCGGTGCCGGAGAGAATCACG
>CAIVTL010000305.1 GCA_903908785.1 Caldifarciminota bacterium
CGCCCTGAGCGACGCCCAGCGCCAGCAGGCCGGGAAACAACTCATCGAACCGAACGGCTGGGACGACTATATGGCCAACCGGGCGCTCTATGAGAGCGAATGGGCAGCCTGGGCGCCGGATACGATGGACTGGGTCATGAAATCCAAGGAAAGCGCCATCTTCAACGCCACCGCCGAGAGCCTGGCAGTGGTTCGGGGGACCCTGCTGAACCAGTTCGACGACGGACAGAAGTCCCTGGCCCGGGTAGCTGCCGCCGCGCAGGCCGTGACCAGTCGTCTGGCCGGTTTCGACGCGCTGCTCACCGAGCAGCTTCCTACCGTCAGCAGCCTCAGCGCCAAGGGCAATCCGTTCGGCGGCTACGAGAGCAAGACTTTCCAAATCGGTTCTCGGACGGTTACCGCCCGCACCGGGTTCGCATTCGACGCCGGCAAGGCGAAGCAGCAGCAAATCCAGGTCACGGACATCAAGTCCGACAACGAAGCGTACATGGCGAAACTGCTGCGCATTACCTGGGTGCTGGACGATAAGCTGAACACGCTGGACAACTTGCTCTTCGTGCCGGACCAGGGCGACGACTGCCTGGCGCAACTGTGCAGCCTGTATCGCGCAACCTATGACACGGTCCTCAGCTACTACTGGAACTCGGCCCGCTACCTCGACTTCAGCTCGGTCAACGCGTCCGGTCACTACCTGAGTTTCTCCAACCAGACGTATGTGTATGACGGCGCGAAGGGGGACAGCGCGATAACTCTGCACGAGCTTGACTGGGGCACCCCGAGCAGCCGTCACGACATGCCGGATGACCAGCGGATTTACACCTGGCTCGTGCTCCGGCGTGACATTATCCGCACCCTGCTCAAGGACCCGTCCTACGGAGACGACCTGCCCGCGCCGACCGACCACGGTGCAATCTGGAACCGATGGGTGCTCTACGGGATGGAACTCTGGTACGACATCCCCAAGGCCGGGTACAAGATGGTCTGGGATTCCGCCGAAGCTCGCAAGAATACCGTGGAGAATGCCTACTTCAGCACCACCGGCGGCTTCAATCCCGGCTGGGCGAACTTTACCGGTCAGGCCGACAAGCTCTACGACCGCAAGGCCGACCTCTACGAACTGCTCTACGACCTGTCGGACCAACTCGACCGCCTCTCGGGCAAAAGCGACAGCACCGCGTACCGGTTGCGCCCCGAAGCCGGATATCGGCAGCTCTACGGTCTACCCCCAGGCGGCGACTCCAGCGTCGGGCACGGCTACCGGTATCACTACACCCCGCCGGCGCGGGCGAGCCGTAACCTGTGGCCCCACATGACGCTGCCGCCGCCGGACCGCGGTCAGTACTTCGGCTACCATGACCGCTGGTACCGGACGATTCCGCATTACTTCCTGGCTCGGCGCTCAACCGCCGAACTGGCCAAACTCCTCACCGTGCCCAAAATCACGAATTTCTCCGGGCACTACTACTCCAACGACAACACTCCGAACGACTGGGGCAGGCTCGACTTGACGTGGCAGGCGACACACCCGGTCGGCATTCCGGACTACAGCCTGTACCGGGTAGGCGTGAATACCCAGGGTACGTCCTCCACCATGGGCGACTATACGTACCGTTCCGCCGGCACGAAGGCCACTTTCTCCTATCCCTTCATCCTGGGCTGGGCCGCGCCGGGACCGGGCAACCCGCCAGGAACCTGGAAGGTGGGTCTGCGCGTCCGGGGCGCCGGCGGCTATCCTGCCTATCGCATCGCACACGTAAGCGCAGGCTATAAGACACCACCCGGCGGGCAAGGCGAGGAGAACTGGAGTCCCTACGATACGACCCTCGTATCGTCCGACAACACCCCGCCGTCAAGGCCGGGCGTAAGCGTCCCTCTCATTCTCACCAACCTTACCGAGCTTGATGCTTACTGGTCCAGCTACGACCTTGAATCCGGAATCCAGGAGTATCGCTACTCAATCACGCACTACTACCACGTCCGGCACGGCAACATGTACGATCCCTGGGTACTCGACACCATCCGGCACTGGACTTCGGTCGGAGGCCAGACCAACTTCAACATCCGGGGTCTGAACCTCAAGCAAGGCAGCACTTACGTCCTGCACGTCCAGGCGGTCAATGGCGTCGGGCTCCGGAGCGAGACCGCCGACTGCGAGTTCCTGGTGGACGCCACGCCGCCGACCAAGCCCCACATCCGGGCTCTGATAGTCGGCTGTGACCAGACCGGTCAGGAGATACTGTTCCAATGGGACTATTCGAAAGACCCCGAGACGGGAGTCGTCAACTACCGCTTCCGATTCGGCTCGAGTCCCGGCGCCGATGACATCGCCTCGGATTACGCGGAGGCAAACGGCCAGCAATTCGGGACGAAACTCGTGAAAGGACTGCACGGGATGAAGGCCGACAAGACGTATTACCTGACTCTGACCGTGATGAACCAGGTGGGTCTGGAGAGCAGCGACTCTACCCAGGTCGTGCCCCAGTTCAATGACAACACCCCGCCGTCGCCCGGTTGTGGCGTCAGCGTGCTTCCCATCATCGTCCCCCCCAACCCCATGCCGGTGGACGTCGTGCTCTTCCGGACCAACGCCACCGACAACGAATCCGGCATCTACAAATACCAGTTCCGCATCGTCAAGAAGAACCCGGACGGCGTACAGATTGACTGGACCGACATGCCCGAGGCCGCCAGCAGTGCCGCGACGCTGGGTCTGCCCGCGAACCACAGCGGCCACTGGTTCGTAGTCCGGGCGATCAACGGCGTGGGGCTGGAAACCCAGACCGAATTTCCGTTTGCGTGGTAGATAAGGAGAGCAGTATGCTGAACACCAAATACCCGGCGCCAGATGGTGATTGTCAGACGAGCAGACAATCTCCGGCGCGGCCCAATGTCCTTTTCCTCTTCGCTATCTGCAGTCTCCTGTCCGTCTCCGGTTCCCTGCTTGCCGCTCCCCAGTACTTCGTCATCCCGGACACGAGCCGCGTCTACGTCGTGCTCGCCGCCGCGCCGGCCGACATGTCCGGTTTCACGGTCCAGCGTCAGTCGGCCCGAGGGACATTCGAGAACCTTACCCCAGCGCCGGTCGCGCCCATGCTCGACCCGGAACAGGCGCAGACGACGCTCGGCGACGAGTACGTGTGGGTGACCCAGGTGCTCAAGACCGACGACCCGATTGCCGTACTGGCCCGGCTTAAGCACGACCGGGGCGTCGGCCAGGCCTTGAGCCTGGTCAGTCTGAAAGTAGCAGAGGTGCTGGGAAGGGTGTTTGTTGACACTTC
>CAIVTL010000306.1 GCA_903908785.1 Caldifarciminota bacterium
ATCTTCAAGGTCGCGGACTACGGCATCGTCGGCGACCTGTTCAAGATTGTGCCGATGCTGACGGAGGAGTTCAAGAAGGCAAGGGGTCAAGGGACATAGGGACAAAGGGATAAAGTGCACGGACACTCGATCCCTCGATCCCTTGATCCCTCTATCCCATTCTGACCATGCCCAACACCAAGCAGACCGAGATAGCCGAGGTGCGCGACGTCCTCGAACGCATCCTCGACATCTCCGAGCCGCCGGTCGCCCGCTGCCGCCTGCTCTCCTCCGGGTTCGGCCCGTCCCACACCCTCAAGACCGAAGCCGAACTGACCGGGACCCGCGCCTGCCTTGGCTGCGGCAACTGCGTGGACATCTGCTCGCTCCTTGCCCGCGAGCCGGCGCGGCTTCGGAAGACCGCCCAGCGCACATCGCTGGCCCTGGAGACCATGGTCGGCACCGACTGCGACCGCTGCTACGCCTGCGTCATGTCCTGCCCGCAGGTAGACACGAGTATCAAGCATCACATTGTGAAGACCCGCACGGTCGAGCAGATGAAGCACCTGCTGGAGCGGCTCGGCCCGACCGACGACTATTACCTGGACGCTTTCCTTGAGGAGGCCGAGAATGGCTGAGACCAATCTTGTTGACATTTACATCACCGGCGAACGCCACCGGGTGCCGGACTCGCTGACGATTCTGCAGGCGCTCGAATACGCCGGGTACAAGCTGGTGCGCGGCGTAGGCTGCCGGGGTGGGTTCTGCGGCGCGTGCGCCACGGTCTACCGCCTGCCCGGCGACTACCACCTGAAGTTCGCGCTGGCCTGTCAAACCCGCATCGAGCCGGACATGCAGCTTGCGATGATTCCCTTCTACCCGGCCAATCGCGCCCGGTACCGCCTGTCCGAGCTGAAGGGCAATGCGAAGGAAGTCCTCGAACTCTACCCGGAGATGCTCCGGTGCTACGGCTGCAACACCTGCACCAAGTCCTGCCCGCAGGACATCGACGTACTCGGCTACGTTTCCGCCATTGTGCGCGGCGACCTCGCCGCCGCTGCGGACATCTCGTTCGACTGCATCATGTGCGGCCTGTGCGTCTCCCGCTGTCCGGCCGAACTAGTCAAGCACAACGCGGCCTTGCTCTGCCGCCGGGTCTACGGCCGCGACCTGGCCCCGAAATCCGAGCACCTGGCCCGCCGCCGCGAGGAAATCAAAGCCGGTAAGTTCAAGCTCGATACGGCCGCGCTCAAGACGAAATCCAAGGACGAACTGAAGAAGCGCTACGCCGAACGCGACATCGAACCGGGGGAATGACATGAATAGGTCATATAGATCCCATAAGTCCTATTTTGAGGAGCGCGCATGAGCTACCCCTCCACTATGCAGGATTCGTTGAACCGGCTGATTGCCAGCCGCGAGCGCCGCATGACCGAGACGTTCCCGCGCGCCACGGCCGAAGCCAAGGAAGCCCTGCTCAAGGGTTTCCACCCCGACTACATTGCCGACACGTTTGCGGCCCTGCGCATCGGGCCCAACACCGGCGACCGCACCCCGCGCGAACTGGCGCTCCTGCTCGAAGCCGACTCCACGCTGCCCGACGTCCATAGTCCAAAGTCCATAGTCCATAGTCTTCCGCTCGATAGTCCGGACTTCGATTGCGACGTGCTCATCATCGGCGGCGGCGGCGCGGGCTGCTCGGCCGCAATCATGGCCGACAACGCCGGGGCAAAAGTACTGATTGCCACCAAGCTCCGGCTCGGCGACGCCAACACGATGATGGCCCAGGGCGGAATCCAGGCCGCGGACAAGGACATCGACTCGCCGGCCATTCATTACCTTGATGTGATGGGCGGCGGCCACTTCGCCAACACCCCGGACCTGGTCGAGGCGCTTGTTTCCGATGCGCCTGAGTCCATCGGTTGGCTGGAGGACCTCGGGGCCATGTTCGACAAGAACCCCGACGGCTCGATGAAGACCATCCACGGCGGCGGCACCTCGCGTCGAAGAATGCACACCGCGCGCGACTACACGGGCGCGGAAATAATGCGCACCCTGCGCGACGAAGTCAGAAGCCGCGAGAACGTGACGCTGCTCGAGTTCTCCCCCGCGGTCGAACTGCTGACCGACTCGAAGGGTGAGGTGACGGGCGCGGTCCTCCTCAACCTGAACCTCAATCGCCACTCGGTCGTTCGCGCGAAGACAGTCATCATTGCCACCGGCGGCAGCGGCCGGTTGCACTACCAGGGCTTTCCGACCTCGAACCACTACGGCGCGACCGGCGATGGCCTCGTCCTCGCCTACCGCGCGGGCGCTCACCTTGCCTTCATTGATACGATGCAGTACCACCCGACCGGCGCCGCCTATCCCCAGCAGATACTCGGCCTGCTCGTTACCGAGAAGGTCCGCAGCATCGGCGCGCAACTGGTCAACGCCGAGGGCGAGCAGTTCATCTTCCCGCTCGAGACCCGCGACGTGGTCGCGTCCGCCATCATCCGCGAATGCAAGAACGAAAGGTGCGTTACGACTCCGACCGAAGTACAGGCCGTCTGGCTCGACACCCCGATGATTGAAATCCGGCGCGGGGCCGGCACGGTCAAACACGAACTGCCGGCAATGGTGCGCCAGTTCGGCAGGCACGGCATCGACATCGCCAAAGAACCGATGCTCATCTTTCCCACGCTCCACTACCAGAACGGCGGCGTCGAAATTACGGCCGACTGCGCGACCAACGTGCCGGGCCTGCTCGTGGCCGGTGAGGCCTCAGGTGGAGTCCACGGCCGTAACCGGCTGATGGGCAACTCCCTGCTCGACGTCGTAGTCTTTGGCCGCCGGGCCGGTATTGCCGCGGCCAGGCTGGCAAAGGAACGCACCGGTGACCTGCAACTCGGTCTCACGCACCTTGAACACTGGCGGCAGCAAATGAAGGCCAAAGGCCTCGGCTTCGAAGTCAAGTCTCCCCTGCTCCTACCCGACTATACCCGCAAGACCTAGGAGGGATTTTGGATTTCAGATTTAGGATTTTGGATTGCCGGCTTCCGGTGTCCGGCACTAGACCACTGGACCACTTGAGCACTGGAGCACTTTCCTAGAATGGACTTCACCTTCGGCGAAGATGCGGACATGGTCCGCCAGACCGCGCACGAGTTCGTCCGGCGCGACCTGCTGCCGCAGGAACCGAAGTTCCTCAATTCTAGAGACCCGGCTGAGCGGGCCGCGATTGTCGAAGCCGCCACGGCCGGCATCAAGGAGATGGGCCTGTACAGCGCGGGCGTGCCCGAGGCATTCGGCGGCGGCGGGCTTGGCGTGATGGAGACCTGCCTGATTGCCGAAGAACTCGGCCAGACTATCATCCCGGTCGAATGGGGCGAGCTGACGCCTATCCTGTACGAGTGTTCGGACGCGCAGAGGCCGACCTTTCTCGCGCCCGTGGTCGAGGGCTCAAAATCCTACGCGGTCGCGTTCAACGAGCCTGCGCCTTTTGCCGACCCCACGAAGATGGCGACAACCGCGCAGCAATCCGACTCCGGCTGGACCCTGAACGGCACCAAGGTCCTGCCCAGCCGCAAGGCCGACTTCTACCTTGTCTTTGCGTCCGCCATAGGTCCAATAGGTCCTATAGGCCCTACATGTCTTGTTCTGGACTCCGGCGCCCCCGACACGCAACTCCACGGCAACCTGCTGACGCTCTCCGGCAGCGTAGTGCCCGCCGATCGGGTGCTCGGCGCTCCGGGTAGGGCCATGAGCCTTGGCCGCAAGTGGTTCCCGCTGACGCGCATCGTCCGCGCCGCCGCGGTACTCGGGGCCTGCAACCGACTCCTCGAAGTCAACGCCCAGTATGCCCACGACTGGACCTCGATGGGTGCGCACGTATCCGAACGCAAACCCATCCAACAGGCGCTCGGCGACACGGCCGGTGACGTAGAGGCCCTGCGTTGGCTCGTCTATCACACCGCGGGGCTTGCCGCCGAAGGCAAGAAGATTGAATACGACTCCATGCTCCTGAAACTCCAGGCCCACAAGGTCCTCACCGACACCGTCAACCGTTCGGTTCGTATCCACGGCGGCACCATCCCGCCCATCTGCGAGTGGCTCCGCAAGAACGCCGCGTCCGAAGACGCCACCGACATGCTCCGCCTCGCCGTGGCCCGCGAGACCATCTCCCGCCTCCTGCCGTAACGCGCAGACTCTCTCTCTTCCGTACCCCGGAATCGGACTTGAACCGCCAGGGATGCCAAGGTGCAAAGTGGAAAGTGGAAATGGCAAAGTGGGGACCGTGACACGAGGAGCGGCTTCCGCTACTGCAAACTGCCAACTGCAAACTGCAAACTCGTGCGCAGCGCGCGGGCTTTGGTGCTTGGTGCTTACCTGGCCCGTGAGAGTCTTGGACCTGCAATCTTCGCTTGACGAGGCGCGACTGCGGACTTATTCTGATTCATGAACAGGGCAATAATTCTCGTCGGTCTGGTCTGCGCGCTTGCGTCGGCCCAGATGTGGCATACGCTCAAGCCCCTGCCTTCCCCCCGCTACGGCGGCGCGGCGCTCGCGCGCCATCGCACCGTCTATCACCTCGGCGGCTCCGTCATCGGCGGTGTGAAGACTGCTACCGTCTACAACTACGACGTCGCAACCGACTCATGGACCGTTGGCGATTCCATGCTCACGGCCCGCCACCGATTCGGCGCGGTCGCGACCAACTCCCGGCTCTACGCGTTCGGCGGCTGGGGCAACGGCGGCGTGTTGCTGAACTCGGCCGAGTGCTACGACCCGGTCTCGCACACCTGGGCGCCAATCGAGACAATGCCCACGCGGCGCGCCAGCATGTTTGCCGCTGCCGCGAACGGCAAAGTCTACGCCATCGGCGGCTGGAACGGCACGTCGGCAGTCGACGCGGTCGAAGCGTTTGACCCGACAACCGGGCATTGGACCCAACTGCGGCCGATGCCCGTACCGCGCGGCGAAGGCGTCACCGGCAACCCGGACAACACGATAGTCTGCATCGGCGGCACCACCAATGGCGCGGACATCCTTGACCGCGTCGACCGCTACGACCCGGCAAGCGACACCTGGTACGACTGCGAACCAATCCCGGTCGCCCGGTTCGGCGGGGCCGGGGCCACCGAGACGCACAAAGTCTACGTCTACGGCGGAGTCGGCCCGGGGGCGACGAACACCCGCGCAACGAACTGGTTTGTCGGTAACGAGTGGAACCCGGCCGACTCGATTCCCTCCTCGCGCCGCTACCTCGCCGGCTGCTGCCTGTACCCCTATGCCTATGCCGTCGGCGGACTCGACAGCCTGCTGCAGCCGACCGCGCTGGTCGAAGCGCTCGAACTGCCCATGGCGGTTGAAGAAGAATGGTCCCGGCCTCTGCCCACGCAGCCCGCCACTCTCGTGCGCGGCTGCTGGTTCAACCCCTCGCCTCAGCACGCGACACTTTGTGACGCCCTGGGCCGAGCCGTGCTGCCACTTGGCCCCGGCGCGAATGACTTGAGCCGCGTCCCCTCCGGCGTCTACCTATCGGTCACGCGCGACCGGTTCGGAAGGACCACCGGCGTGGCCCGAATCACGAAACTCGAATAGCTCTCTCTCGTCTCGTCTCCCAGCCGCCCGCCCGCGCGGGCGGCTCGCTTTGGGGACGGCTGGGACGCGCCCCGCTTCAGTTGTCGGTCCAGACGTCGCGAACTGCCGACCGCGCGGCCGCCTTGGCTCCCGGCGCTGCGGCGGACTCCTGAATGACGCCCAGCCGCCTCCCTGGCATCTCGGCCACGCGCTTGACAAGAAACAAGCCCTGCCGCATTATCATTCAGCCTTAATCAAGACACGAGACACTGATGCACGGTCCATACATGCTCTGGCCCTCGCAGATTGACATGCACGTCACTCCGGACGTGGGCAGTGTGTTCATGCTGGGCAAGGACCAGAAGAAGGTCTCACTAGTCTGCCGGGTCGACAAGGACCTGCGCGAGACAATCAAAGCCCACGGCGACAAGTACCGATTCTTCTGGGTCGAGGCCTCAATGGGGCGGTCCGAAGCCTTTGCGCTGCACTGCCGCCTCTTCCACAAGCACGAGGCCGAAGGGCTCGACGACCCGGCCCACCCGGCCGGCTCCGACCTCAAGTGCCCGGTCTGCGGCAAGTAGTCCGGCCCAGGCGGCCGAAGGTCGAAGTGGAAAGTGGAAATGGCGAAGGGAGGAAGGGAAATGACTAGGGAGAAAGTGGAAATGGCAAATGACGGGAGCGGAAGCGTGAACCGCCAAGAACGCCAAGGTTCCGAACATCCTGTCCGCAGATTGCGCAGATTCTGCTTTGCGGAGCGGACGATGAATCGCCAAGGACGCCAAGACCGCCAAGGTTCCGGAGTTCCTATCCACAGATTACACAGATTCGAGTTTCCGGCTCGGACAAGGTTGGAGACACAAACCGGACTCCGCCCGCGCATTTGACTTCCCCGGTCGCCCCGCTACCATGTCCACGATGGAAGCCACGCCATCGGTCGTGACGGAGGTCCGGTGAGAAACGCGATTGCGAAGAACGTGCACGCGGTGTTCTTGCTTGCGGTGATGGCACTTCTAGCTGCCGGCATGGCGTGCGACAGGCGCCCTCCAGGTACTCCGTCAAAGCCCGGCGGCCCGACATGCATCGCCTGGGATGACGCGGCCACCTACACGACCGTCTCGACCGACCCGAACAGAGGCAGGATTCGCTACGTGTTCGACTGGGGCGACGGCAAGCACGACACGACAACCTATTTCAGGTCCGGTGACACGGCTCGCGCGTGCCATGTCTGGGGTCTGCTCGGCACGCACCCCGTGAAGACTCTGGCGGAAGACCAATCCGGCATCGAGAGCACCGACTGGTCGGACACGCTGAACGTGGTGGTCGATGACTGCCGCTGCCCGTACAACCCGCCCGACCCGCCGCTAAGGCCGGCGCACTCCAGCGTCGATTCGATTCTCAAGCCCATCGTCTTCTGGACCGCGGCCGCGGACCCGGATGGAGACTCGGTCCGTATCAAGTTCTACTTCGGCGACAGCCTGCCGGCCGTCTATGGCCGCTGGGTCCGGAGTCGCGTGGCATTCAGCGACACTGTAGTCTACCAGACGCCGGGCTGGAAGGTCGTGTACGCCGTGGCCTCGGACGGACGCGACACCTCAGCCATGTCCGCGCCCGACAGCGTATTCATCAACTCGCCGCCCCTGCCCCACCTCCCGCGCCCGTGATGAAACCGCCAAGGTTCCGGAGTTCCTATCCACAGATTACACAGATTCGAGTTTCCGGCTCGGGCAAGGTCGGAGATGCCAGCCGGACTACGCCTGCGCGTTTGACTTCCCAAGTCCCCCCGCTACCATGTCCCCGATGGAAGACGACACCTCGGCCGTGACGGAGAACCAATGAGAAACGTGACTGCGGTATCCGTGCTCCGAGTGGTTCTACTGACGGCAGCCGCGCTGCTGGTCTCCGGCAATGTCTGCATCCGCTCCCAAAACCCTCACTCCCCTCGAATCCCGTCGAAACCCCGCGGCCCAACACTCGTCATCGTCGACGACATGGCTTCCTATGCGACATTCGCAAAGGACCCGGACCGAAACAAGGTCATATACGTATTCGATTGGGGCGACGGTATTGCTGACACCACCGACTACTTCGAAGATGGC
>CAIVTL010000307.1 GCA_903908785.1 Caldifarciminota bacterium
ATGCTCCCTCAGATTGAAATCGAGTCGCTTCCCAAGATGCTACCCCCTAAGCGACCCCTACCCTTGGTTTTCCTGACTTGCGCCCGCTCCGAACCTGCTGATAATACGGACGTTATGCCAGTTTCCCGGTCCGCTCGGACCCCGCCTTCCTTCAACGCATTTCCGCTCGTCATTCGTCATTCGGACTTCGAGCTTCGGACTTGGCTCCTGGCCTATATATCTATCTGTATCCCAGCCCAAAATCCCTGCACCCATGGCTAACTCGCGGCATATCGGCAGACAGAGCAGATTCTGCCTTGGGATTTGTGATTTGGTGCTTGGGATTTCCGCGAAGGGGCACAATCTTCAATCTTGAATCTAGAATCTAGAATGCTCCGAGAGAGAGACTCCAATCGAGAACCCAGTCAACGCTCCAACTCAGATTCCATCCCAAATTCCAACAAGGATTCCATCCAATACTCCGTCTTAGAATCTGTCATAGCCCGTTTTAGACCCGTCTCGCGACCTCCGAAACCCGCCCCCGCGCGGAGCCGGTCAGCCGCGCCTGGCAATCGGGGTTTGGCGCCTGGTCGTTCTCCGGAGACCGGCCCCGGCCAACCGGCTCCCGGAAGCTCGCGCCGACGGCGCGACGACCCCTTCACTTCGGTTTCTGCGCGCCGCTTGACACAAAGCCCATATCGTCCTATCCTCACGAGTTATGTTGACCGAGCCAGCGGCCCGCCTTGACGCAGGCTGGAAATATGGGAAGTGTACTTCCTCTGAACCGAGCGGAATCAGCACAATGCCGACCCGGTCGGGCGCGAAGAAGCAGGCGTGCTTCCTTGATTGCCTCGGACACAAGAGCAACTGAAAGGAGTCACATATGGGATTACCAGTCATTACCGGACCCGAAGACGTAGTAGCCATTGTCCAGCAACTGGGCAAGAGGCCGACCGGAAAAGACCTTGTCAGGAACCTAGAATCAGTGCTTGGCCCCAAAGCCACCGACGGTCGCAAGCTGAGCGCCCTCGAAGCGTGGGGGTTCATCGTCACAGGGACCGGCGAGGCACAACTCGCAGACTTGGGAGAGCAACTCAAGGGTGCCCCGCCAAGCGAGTACCCATCTGTGTACGGCGACGCCATCCGGAGAGTGGAAGCCTACGCAAAGGTGCTCGAATGGCTGAATGCCCAGAACACTGACCAGGTGACAGCAGTCGAGATTGGCAGCTATTGGCACAAGTACTGTACTGAAGCGGTGGGGACTACCAGCGATAAGTCACTGACCGACATGGCGAACTGCTTCTTCAGGCTCGCGGAGGGTGCCATGCTGGGCAAACGCGTTCAGGGGCGGAGAGGCAAACCAACACGGTTTGACATCAACAAGACGGCGATTGCGTCATTTGTAAAGTACGACCCCCTCATCCAGGCGCCGACTGAGAACGAGGCGGAGACCCAAGACCTGAAGAGCAGCTCTGTTACAGACGAGGGCAAGACGGTGGTGCATCCCCGATCCGCGACTGCCAGCCTCGCCGTGAATATCAACATACAGCTCACGATGCCAGATGATCCGTCCGTGTATGATAAGTTCTTCGAGGCAATGAAGAAGCACCTTCTGACGCCTATTGATGCTGGCGACTGACGCGGCTCGGCTCTACAAAGGCAGGGCCATCGACTTCGTGCGAGAAGCGCACATGCTCCTCGGCAGACACGAGACATCACATTCGCGGGTGAACACCGCTAGTCAGACACGCAAACGGTTGGCAACTCTATCGCTGCTTCAGGATGAGCTCTTCTCACAGGCGATAGATGCTATAGAGCACAACCTACAACGGGCGGCGATAGTGCTTGCGTGGGCAGGTTTCGTAGATTTTCTAGAACAGAAGCTTGACTCAGACGGGCTTGCGAAGGTCAAAGGCGCCAACCCTGCTTGGGCGCGCTACAGAACAATCGAGGATCTCCGCGAAAACGTGACTGAGTACGCACTAGTCGAGGCCGCTCGCAAGGTTGGACTGGTCACCAAGACGCAGATGAAGGCGATACATGGGCTCCTAGCGAAGCGGAACGAATGTGCACATCCATCGAGTCACACGCCTGACTTCAATGAGGCCTTGGGTTACATCTCTGACGTGCTCAGCAGGATAGAGAAGCTCGAGCCCAAGACTCTGTGAGAAGCCCTCGTGAGTCTCGGACATGCGACGGGAGCTAGCAAGGGACGTTCTCCCGCCTTGACCACACCCATTTTGACACGCCCGCCCGCGAGTCCTAGAATCCAGCCATGTCAGAGTCGGGCAATCCTTGGTCGGACGACTTGGCGCACAATATGACCCGGGAGTCACCTCGTTGATGCGGCATCATAGGCGACCTCTGCAACCTACCAGAGGGCTGCCGTCCCCGCTTGCACGGTTGCTGACTCGCACAGTCAATGTGTCAGTACGCCGGGATTGGCTTGCAGCAGTCCTGCAGTTGTCGGTTGCCGCAGGTACGATAGGTCTTGCGATCGCTTCCTACTTCCAGATCAGACAGGCAAACCGAGCCGCTGCTGCCATGGAACGCACGAACCAAATCAGCGTAGCGGTTGCGAGGTCAGTGATGGCCCCACGTTTCGCACTCCCTATCCCGCGCATCGACAGTGGGACGCTATCGGGCGACACTGCTACCTGTTGGTTGCGAGTACAGGTGCAGAACGTCGACACGAGGCCTATCAGAGTTGTTTCGCTATCGTGCAGCACTAGCAGCCATCGTGGGCCCTTTGCACACCTTCGCGAGCTGGAGTCGGACTCGATCATAGCGGCTGGAGCCACGTCGGACTTCCAGCGCTCAGTTCGTGTCATCGTGTCGCGGGACACCGGAACCCTTCTGCTCTCCTGGCTGCACGTGACCACAGCAGTTCGAGCGGAGGGCCATACAGGGACGTCGTACGGCGAGTATGTCTTCATGCTCGCTACTCGTGGTACAAGCATCGACGTCCAGCCCATGTTCTACGATCAATATACTGGTACCACATCGGGCTTCGACGTGAAGCTAGACCCATGGTGCGACCAAGTACCCTCTTGGCCTTGGAGCAACAAAGCAGAACTCAAGCCAAAATCCCCGTCGCGGGCCCAAGCAGGACACAAGTAAACTTCGTCGGTGAGTTGATAACGGGGCAATTCCGGGGACGCAAAGGATTACTGACCTCGGCCGCGCGCCCGCGCGAGTCTTGACTCTCGCCCCGCGCAAGCGTAACATCCTCCCATGACCGAGCAGAACTCCAGCGGGGCACGTGGCCTTCCACCCCGCCCAACTTTGGCCAAAGCGCCGAAAGGAATGAGTGCCCCCTGCAATCTAGCACGCGCCGACGGACTCTGGGGATTGGCGGATGAGGACCGTCGGGCCGGTAGGCGACCTAGCATCTCTAGGATACTGGAGCAGGCGCGCAAGACCGGGGTCGACTTCGATGTCGATGATGTTCGGACGCTGATGCTATGGTACGGGAAAGAAGTCGGGATGTACTACGTACCTAGGTCGGTTGCGGGGTTCTTCGAGTTCGCCGTAGCCGGCCGGAAGATAAAGACCTTCTGTGATCCTTGGGCAGGTGCTGGGCTCTTGGCGGTACAACTCATACGCCAGACGCGACCGAATCAGGCCTACGTGATCTGTGACGATGCATCTGCGATGAAGGTGGCGAAAGCTCTTGGAAGCGGCCTGCGCATCAATTGGCTTGAGGGTGATCCCTTCTCAAAGCTCGAGTATGTCATGGAGCCGTTGGACTTGATTGCATCGATTCCGCCCATGGGCGCGAAGATGACGACCGTCCTGCCACTGTCTTTGAGGGGACCACTTTCCGTGAGGGACGAGGCGGGGTTCACTATTGTCTTTCAATCTTGCCGCCAGTTGCGTGCAGATGGGCTGGGCGTTTTCGTCGTGCCAGAGGCTTACGTATGGGCAAGTCGTCACGCCAGTACTCGTGACGCGCTCAGGCGCAACGGGCTGCGGCTGAAAGCCGCGTTGTCCCTTCCCCTTCAAACATTCTACCCATACACCGCAGTCGGCACATGTCTGCTGCTAATAGAGAATGGTGAACAGGGACCCCTCTATGTCGGTCAGTTGACGGACGACATGGAACGCAACCGAGCCCTGTTTGCCAACATGAACCGCGGCGTCGAGAATTCTGAGCCGGCGCTTGGGCGGTTGGTCGACATTGACACATACCGCGGGTTCGCCGCCATCGAAGTCGAGGAACGTGTGCTGCGTTTGGCGAAGGAAACCGGCTCCCGCGTGGTCCGTTTGGGCGACATTTCGGAGCAGGTCATGCTCACAAAGGCCTCAGAGTTCCCGGGTTTTCGGGAACGTCCCAACGCCATCTACGTGCCCCTAACCGGTCGGAGTGACGTGGTGTCATCGCTATCCGAGTTGAAACTGAAGCCACATAACTACGTGCAGGTGGCGATCGCGAACGCGTCGGCTGAGGCCGCCTATGTCGCGGCATTCCTGAATTCGTCCACGGGCATCTACCTGCGTGAGCAGGCGTGTACGGGCACGGCAAGCGCCAGGATGCAGAAGAGCACGGTGGGCGAGATACTCGTGCTGCTCCCAGACCGGCAGACGCAACTGAAATCCGTGGAGGGCGGGACCCGAGCGGCGGGATTGATCAGCGAACTCAGGGGACTTGAGCAACGCATCTGGTCGGAACCTACGAGAGTTGATGCGCACCTGCAACGGCTGAATGAACTTGGGGAGGGACGCTTGGTTCCGGTCGCCCATCACGAGGACAACGCCGCCTCTAAGGTAACAGTCTCCGCGTCCCGAACGAGAGGGTTTGCCTCGCTTCCTTTCCCGCTTGCATATCCTTACAGGCTCTTGGGACCAATCGACGCCCCGGCTGAGAGATACCAGGAACTCCTGCGCGTGTGTGAGAATACCTTGGCGTACCTGGCGTCGGTCGGACTGGCAATGGCCGCCAGTTTCGTGCCGAAGGAGATGGTCGGACACCTGCACTTAGGCCAAGATACGTTGCGCAAGTATTGGCGTGGAGGCATCTCCCCTGGTGCCTGGGTGACAATCGGTAGAGAGTCTGCTCGTATCCTGCGCAGCAGAACAACGTCCACCGCGGCTGAGGCCTACGCTGGTATCTGGTTCCGTGGAACTGGCAGTAAACAGTCCGATTTCGGAGAACTCGTAGATAATATGGCTACCGCGATCAACCACTTCAAGCACGGACGCGGTCCGAGGGTTGAGCCGGAGTATCGGTGCGAGGGCGACAAGGCCGATGGCAGTCTGCGCGCAGTACTGGATCGCGTCAGTTTTCTTGCCCAATACCCGCTGAGACTGGTGTTGGCGTCGGACGTAGACTGGCAGACAAATCGAAATGTCTTGAAGACGACGCTGTATATGGGCGACCATCCGGCAATGGACATTGAGTCTGTCGAGCACGAGAAGCCCTTGTCAAAGGACAAGCTATACATGCAATTAGAGCGAAATGAGTGGGTATCCATGCATCCGCTGCTGTCGGTGCAGTACTGTCCGACCTGCCATCTTCGCGAAACGTATCTCTTGGATTACTGGGCTGGGCCGACCGACAAGACTATACTCAAGAGCTTCGAACGGGGCCACACAATTGACCTAGCTCGGGGCGCAGAAGAGGCCACGGGACTAGGCTCCGATCTAGCGGCATGGATGAGAAGCCTGTTTGGTGCATGAGCGAATTCCGCGGACGCAATGGAGAATCACTGACCTCGGCCGCGCGTCCGCCCATTTGACACGCCCGTCCGCGAGTCCTAGAATGCTGCCCATGACCGAGTCGAATCCAGTCTTGAGCACCGTGCCCGCTACATCCCTGCACCAGGTGCACCAATGACGTGGTTCAGGTCAAGACTGCACTTCGTCCCCTGCCTTATCGCCGCAGCGATGGCCCTCGTCGCCATTGCCAACTTGCCCTACGGGTACTACACGCTCATGCGCCTGGTAGTATGCGCCACGGCAATATTCGTGGTCGTCGTAGGCGCGAAGAGCGGCCAGATGTGGGCCGTCTGGCTGTATGGCATACTAGCCCTGCTGTTCAACCCGGTCGTACCGGTGCACCTGACCAAAGGCCTGTGGCAACCACTCGACATCGTCACCGGAGCCGCACTTGTCGGGGCGGCGATTGTTGTCCGCAGAAAGCCACAACCCGCATCCACCTAATGCGCGCTCGCCCATCTACTGCAAGGGAATCTAGATAAATGTCTCAGGGGGCACGGGATCCGTACGACGTACTCGGCGTGCGCCCCGGAGCTACGGCTGAGGAAATCCACCAGGCGTACGCCAGCACCGCCAAGCGGATTCACCCGGACAACTTCGACAGGCAGCGGCAACCCGACCTCTGGAGGGCGGCCAACGCCGCTTTGGTGGAACTGAACGAAGCCTACGCAACGCTCAGCGGCGCAGCGCGGCAGGCGTCCCACTCAGCCCCGTCACAGCCGGGCTTCAGCATGGCTGACATCGCGGAGGAGTGCTTTCGCAGGTGGAGACCGAGCTGGGGCATGCCTTTAGCTGACTACGACGCATTCCTTCGCCTACACTTGGATATGAACGCTCTCGTGTCGGGTGTTTTATCAACCATGAGAAACAAGGCGGGGCTTACGCAACAAGCTGTGCTTGGAGAGTGCATGGCGCTCCTGAGCCTGCGGGGCACGGAACTCCGACGGGCCATGGCTTCGTGGTACTGCGACCGGACAATGGCGACCCGGGACGGGGCGATTCACGAGTTCAATACCTCGGTCCACAGCCAGCCGAAGTCTGAGCTCGGACGCCTCATTGACCATCTCACTCAGATGCTCCAAACCGCAGTGACTCTCATGGAACGGGCAGCGGTACTCGACCCTCAGGAAGAGCGGCTCCAAGTTATCCGTACCATCTTGGAGGCGGACTTGATCGGAGCCCGAGACGCCAGGATACGCGCGCAAACGCAGCCAACCGGCGTGCACCACGACCCTCGGAGAGGAGGGCCGTCCGCGGCTCCAGCGACCCCTGTGAAACCGTGGTACAAACGCGATTGGAAGTGGCTAGCCGTCGTACCTGCGTGCTGGCTCGTCATCGCGCTCGCTGTCTTCCATAAGCCCAGCAAGGAAGAGACAGTGCGCAAAGAGTTCTCTGGCCTGCGCGTCGCGGTGCGTGATGGTGGCCAGACTCGGTATGATCTGGCCTTGGCCGCGCTCGTGGCTCGCAGGGACACTGGATTCATAGGCGCGGCTGTTAGTGTTGGCTCGGACTCGGAACCGGGAGTCAAGCAGGCTGCGCTTGCATACCTAGCCGAGCTCGCACCGCGGACATCATACCAACAGAAACAACTAATCGCGGACTTCGCCCTGCAATCGCTTGCCACGGGCGAGGAGTATACCAAGGGCTTCGCACGGCGGTGCCTCGACCGATTCGACCCGGCGAGCTTGCAGACGTGCCTTCAAAACTCGGTTCTAGACGCAGCACGGTCAACTTGGGTCCGCAGATATGCGGCAAGTGAACTACTGCTACGGGGCGGCTCCGATGCAGTGGCTTTCCTACTCGATCACAACGCTGAGATAAGCCCGGCCGTTAACGTTGCCGTATCGCTAAATGACGCAGACCCGTACGACATCGTAGCCGGAAGTCGCCGTGCTGCGATTGCCCAGTTGCCGCTCGTTCTGCGTGCGCGCATCTCACAAGCCGAAAAGAACCTGGAGGCCTCTCGCGGCGTATCGTTCTCTCAGGTAAGGATCGACGGTCTAGACAAAGGTACGGCGGAGATTGAAATCCACAATGAAGCCCCGGTTGATCTATACCTAGAAATGACTCCCGATCGCACGGGCGGCAGCTACTCTCTCACATTCCCGGCTAGGACAACTAGAAAGGTCGCGGTCAAGGCTGGGTCATACTACTACCGGGCTGATGGCCGGAGGAGCGACATCACGGGAATGAGTGGTGCCCACGATTTCGCGGGAAGCTATTCTCACATATGGGTATTTTTCCTTGATAGTCAGCAAGCACAAATGAGGGCCAAGTACCCGGACATGCAATTCCGCTGAATTCCGGGGACGCAACGGCACGCACCAGGGCGCACACCAGGGCGGTTGACAAGCAAGCCCGCAAGACCTAGAATCCAGCGGATGATTAGGTTGAGAAAATCGCGCCGGGCTACCGTTGGAAAAGGTCCATCGCACCATCCGAGCCCAGGACTGGACAGCGTCATGAAATCACTAGGAGGATTCTCATGAGACAGAGTACGGTCACCATACCAGTAGTGATGTCTCTGATTCTTGTGCTCGCCACGTTGTCACTAGCCAAAGTTCCCATAGAGGTCATCGACCAGTCGGAGGACGCAGTTGGCGTGAAGCTGGTGTACAAGGTCAAAGAAGAGTTCCGCAGGTCTGAGCACTTCAGGGCTGCAGAAACAGACGAACAGCACGTGAAGCTCATTCTGTCAACGATGGACAGATTCGGTGAGGCGTCACAGAAGGGATACGCCACCATGTACGCGGCTATATGGTTACTCGCGAATCCCAGTGACTCTGTACCGGACTACTACTACACCAGTACCATCGGTTACGCGGGCGACAGCCGCATTGACGGGGTTGCTGGGACCCTTGTCGCACAGACAGATAAGTACTTCGGCGACTGGCTGCGCTGGAAGTGAAAGCCGTTTTCGAGGGGAATTAGGGACAGTCACCTATTAGGCGATGGCCCGGACCGACGGCGATGACAGCCCACGGCTCACGGCTGACGGCCTCCGGCGGCAGTCCGAGCCCGGTCCCTCGCCCCTATCCCCAATTTGACAAGCCCGGTCGTCCCGCTACCATGTCCGCGATGACCGATAGCCGACACCCACGGTGGGAATCAGGGACAGTCACCTATTTGGCGATGTCCAGGGCCGACGGCGATGATAGCCCACAGCTAACAGCTTACAGCCAACAGCGCCCGCGCTGAGCGCGGAAAACCACCCGCACAGGACGCGGGAAATCTCAAGATTGTAGATTGCAGATTGCACGCGCCATAGGCGCGAGTTTGCAGTTCCCAGTGACCAGTAGCTGAGAGATTCCTCCACTCCGCCTCGCTCCGGTCGGAATGACGGTCTGAGCCTGAGCTTGCACTCTTCCCTGCTTGCAGCTTGAGGCTTGAGGCCCGGCCTTCGCGACCGGTCAGGCGTCCGAGGATACTGGGGACAGACACCTGTTTGAATCCCCGGCCCGACCCAATACAGATTCTAGATTCCAGATTGTAGATTCCTGTCGCCAATCATCCCCGGACCACATTCATTCCAGATTCTAGATACCTGATTCTAGACTCCCGGCAGCAAACACCCCAGGTACAAGTCTCGCGATTCACTATAATGAACCCGTCGCTGACTTGACTTCTCTCCCCTCTCGTCCTAGAATACGGACGTGACTGAGTCACCCGACCCGTCCTAACGGAGGCCAGAAGTATGGGAGGTATCCCGGATTGCAGCCCATGATGACTCCAGTTCTTGTGATTCTCACCGCCACCGCCCTCGTTGGGTTCGCGCCGAACCTGCGCATCGACCACGAGAACATGAGCGACCGGGGCTGCACCCGCTCGGCGATCACGGTCGGACCGTGGAATGGAGTGACGCAGCCGCTCTACGTCGCCATCGAGGACGAGTCCCTGTGGAGCGGATTCCGCTCCGACATCATCTTCCAGAAATCCACCGACGCGGGCGTCACATGGCTAAATGAGGACTTACTCGTACGCCGCGGCGAGCTGCAAGCCGTCTATCCGGACATTGCCACGGACCTGGCCGGGGACATTTACATTTCCTTCACCGAAGTAACCTCGATGGAGGGCAAAGGCCATGTCTACTGCACGCGCTCGACCGACGAAGGAAAGACCTGGTCCGAGCCCGTGCAGATCGACGACAATGACACGATTGTTACCGTCGGATGGGTGCGTATCGTGGCGGACAGCGCCGGCAAGTTGCTCGCAGCCTGGAACCAGGAGCTCGGCGACAGAAAGTTCCACATCTTGTCATCGGTTTCTATCGACCACGGTGCGACATGGCGGCCTAAGGTCCGGCTCGACACGACCAACCGCGACTGCTACCACGCAGACGTCGCGATACAGCCCGGCTCGAACTGCTACCTGGTAGCCGCGTTGTGCGAGCCTCACACCTACCTATTCCGTTCCTCCGACGAGGGCGCTACCTTCGAGCCTGGGATGCAGATGGATACGTTCCACAGCGGCGTCGCGCAACCCCACGTCGTCGCTGCCCGGGAGCACGTCATCTGTGACTTCAACGCCCAGCGGGACTCAGGTGGAGAGATCACCCAGGCCCGCACGTTCTTCTCCGGACCGGACACGTGGGGCAACCCGGTAGAGGTGACGCACATCGACTCCGGCTTCAGGTCGTACTGCAACGGTGGCGCCCTGGCACTCTCGACAGATGGTGCTGTGCACACGGCGCTGATGATATTCGACCCCGCGCGAGGATTCGATGTCTGCTACACCACTTCCACGGACGATGGAGCCTCCTGGTCGGAGCGAACGCGCGTCAACGACACGACGACAATCATAGACAACCCTGACATCGCTGCCGATTCGGCCGGTGCCGTCTATGTTATCTGGCAGGACACACGGAACCGTCGCAACGAGATCTGGTTCTCGACCTACAACCCGAC
>CAIVTL010000308.1 GCA_903908785.1 Caldifarciminota bacterium
AGACGATCTGAGCGAAGTGGTCGAACCACGAGGGTGACATGGTCTTCTTCCCGGCGGGGCCATCACAATCTCCGTCTTTCATCAGCGACCTACAATTGTACTGCATGGATCCAGTATGACATATAAGGGTGACAGGCTGCGCTGCTGTCGGGCCATCAACGGGAGACTCCCTAGTTCCGGCCGCTGCCCCGACTCAAATCACTGGACATGAACCGCTCGGCCAGCACGCGTAGCCGTGAGTCCCTGATAGCACTGTCTGCCCGCTGCAGGGACTTCCAATCTCCGTCAGGGTCACTCCCTGGCTGCTGCGTATCCCCGTCGTTCGGGTCCGAAAGCCCGGCATCGCCGCCGGACAGAATCCGCATGATTTGCACGAATGGAAGCTTGCTGATGCCGTCATCCGGTTCGCCCGGCGCGCCCTCGTCCTGAGCGTCCTGCCCGTTCTCCGCGTCACCCGACTGACCGAGGTTGAGCTTTGGCAGGCGCAGTCCCAGCGGGCCCGCGCCCGGACTCGCGGCGGCGCGCAGGCGCGCCTCGGTCACGAGCATCGGGTCAGTTTCAGGTCGAGAACCTTCGTGGACGACAATCGCGATAACGGCCGCGGCCAATCCGACCGCAACCAGCACTTGACCTCTTGTGTTCATATCCCTTTACCTTCCGGTTAGATTATACCACGCCGCCGGCCCTTGGGCAACCTTGACCGCCTCAATCACTTCGAGTCGGGCCGCCGGTATCGCAACCCGACCCGCAGCCGAAAAGGGAACAACCCCGAGGTCGGACCAAGACCCCGACCACGGCCACATCCAGTAACACCGACGATGAATCGCCAATTCGACTGCGCACGCAGTCATCCGTCCAATCTGTCCCATACGTCCCGCTAGTCCCTTCCAAAAAGCAGCCCCACAGACCAAGCTCACTGCAGCGATAGGGCCACACCAGCCAACCGTGCCCGGGCTTCGCCAAGGAACCACTGACAGCCATCAGCACAGCCCGCGCCCCGGCCCGCGACCCAAGGCGCGGACTGGGGCTGGCATCACGGTCTCGGAGTTCGCCCAAAGGATTGTCACGAGGGTCTTCCCGGAGGTCGTCGTGGAGGTGGTCCCAGTGACGACCTTGAAGACGATTCAGTAGACGAACACAGGGACGACCTGCGAGACAACCTCAGAGACGACCCTTACGGCGACCCAGGAGACCTATCCTTAGACGATTCAAGGGATTACCCAAATGACGACCTCCGAGATGACCGCGTAGACGACCCAATATACGACCTCAGAGTTCGTCTCTGGGATGACCTCCAGAACGACCTGGGGGACCGTCCCCTAGACGGTCTAGGAGACGACCCCACAGACGACCTTCTGGACGACCTACGGAACCATGATCCAAATCCCAGGCCGTGCGCCCGTCCGCGCAACTTTCAGAGATTCAGGCACTTAGGTCGTGGAGGTTCCTGTTGCCGTCATGAACGCCAGGGCCTGTAGTGGCAGACAGACGGTTACTCTGCAACGCGTCGGCTGACGCCCATGAGCATCCATCTTGTCAGGCTTGGGTTTGACGGCGGCCGGACAGTCGGCGTGGATCTATCACAGAGAACCTGACCGAAGAAGTGCTCCAATGTCAGGCGCAACGAAACGCCACGACGTCCTCGCCGCCATCAGCTTCGAGGTCTTCAACGTCCCCCCGCCGGAGGCGTAGCCAGCCCGCTGTCATTCCGACAGAACGACTCGGGCGCGATTGGAGGAATCTCTCAGCGACCCGGCGCCTCACGCGGCGTGGCGGGCCTAGTGGTCCTCTGGCCAAGCGTACTTGAATCTCTGCAGGAATCTGTCGCTAAGGGTGAACACTTCCTCCGGCTGTGGGTGTCTGTCGCCTGTGAAGCCGACGAACATTGGCATGCGTTGCTCATCCACGATGCAGTCCACATACATGCCACGCCGGATATTGAAGACACCCGTGAGGTGCGGAGGCAACCACTCACCTCTCTTTGTTGACAAGATCGTGATGGCCGGGAAGCCGATGCCTGGTTGAGAATCTGTAAGTGTCGCTGCAAAACGGAGCCCGCCCGAGTCGTCGAAGGTCTTCCCGAAGGTGGCGAACAATACGGCCAGCTTGGCCATAGTCGGCATTTCAGTCGAATCGAAGGAAAACCGGGCACCCAGCAGGAGATTGTTGAGTGCTCCGAGCCCCCAGAGCCGCCCATCCATTTTCACGATGTCGACGTTTCCTCGGTACTCAGGTGGGACGTCCACCTGCGTCCTTGCGAATGTGGCGCGCGGCAGCAGCCTAGCGAGCAGAGGGTGAGGCTGGCTCAGGTAGGTCTTCGTGTAGGCATGGTCCGGGCTTCCTGCCCAGGCGGCCGCAGCCCTGTGGAACGAGTCCGCAGTCGGGCCGGGAGGAAGAGGGCCGAGTAGCGTCGCCGGATAGCTGACTGCATCGGGGAAGGAGTCCTTGAATGCCGTGGACTCACTGGCGACCGGGTCCGAGGCGAACACGAGGCCGCACGCCGTGGCCAGCAGCGCGGTAAGGGTAAGTCGGAACGTTCCTCTCATCACCCTTGTGTTGTACCAGAATCCCGCGGCCTTGTCAACTCGCGCGGGTCGGACCGGACCTCGGCCAGCGGCCACGTGACAGGTCGCAAGGAACAGCAGTTTGACTTAGGAGGGCAAGCTCCTAGAATCACTGCCCAGCATGAAGCGCGAGCGAGCGTATGATGTGATTGTCGTCGGAGCCGGGCACGCCGGCTGCGAGGCGGCGCTGGCTGCCGCGCGGATGGGCTGCTCGACGCTGCTCGTAACGCAGAACCTCGACACCATCGGTCTGATGTCGTGCAATCCTGCGGTCGGCGGCATCGGTAAAGGCCAGTTGGTGCGCGAACTAGATGCTATGGGCGGCGCGATGGCGCAACTGACCGACAAGGCTGGAATCCACTTCCGCCAACTGAACACGAGCAAGGGCCGCGCGGTCCGCTCGTCCCGCGCCCAGGTTGACCGGCAGCTCTATCGCAGACTGGCGAAGCAGCTTCTTGAGGGCGCAGACGAAGTCAGAAGCGAGAAGCTAGATGCTAGAAGTCAGAATTGTCCGGACTCAGACAGACCGCCGCGGGCAGTAACACTGCACCAAGGGACGGCTGCGCGCGTGCTGGTTCGAGGCAAGACCGCAATCGGCATAGAGACTGAGCTCGGCGAGAAGCTGCGGGCAAAGACGGTCGTGCTTGCACCGGGCACGTTCCTGAACGGCCTTGTCCACATTGGCCTGACGAGTTTCCCTGCCGGACGCCTCGGCGAAGCCCCGGCGCAGAAACTCAGCGCGAACCTGCGTGAACTCGGCTTCCGCATCGGCCGGTTCAAGACCGGCACTCCCCCGCGCCTCGACATCCGTTCCCTGAATCTCAAGCGCCTGCAGGAGCAGCACGGGGACGCCGAACCGGTTGCGTTCTCGGCGTGGACCGTTGAGCCGGTCCAGAACCGCGTCTCGTGTCACATCGCATACACGAACGCCAAGACCCATCGTATCGTCCGCGCCGGCCTCGCGCAGTCGCCGCTGTATTCAGGCGTCATCAAGGGCCGGGGCGTGCGCTACTGCCCGTCAATCGAGGACAAGGTCGTGAAGTTCTCCGACCGCGACCGGCACCATGTCTTCATCGAACCCGAAGGCACGGACACCATCGAGTGCTATCCGAACGGCATCTCGACCAGCCTACCGGTTCATCTTCAGCTTCGGATGCTCCAGTCCATCAAGGGTCTTGAAGACTGCCGGATACTCAGGCCGGGCTACGCAATCGAGCACGACTATTCGGACCCGACCCAGCTCTTCCCCACGCTCGAAACCCGTCCCATCCGCAACCTCTACTTCGCCGGCCAGATGAACGGCACCACCGGATACGAGGAAGCCGCGGCCCAAGGCCTTGTGGCTGGAGCCAATGCCGCGCTGCGCGTGCAGGAGAAACCCGCACTGGTACTGACCCGCGCCGACTCGTACACCGGCGTGATGATTGATGACCTCGTCACGAAGGGTACGGACGAGCCTTACCGGATGTTCACGGCCCGGGTCGAGTACCGCCTGCTCCTGCGCGAGGACAACGCGGACCTGCGCCTCAGTCCCCGCGCGCACGAACTCGGCCTGCTCTCAGGCGAGCGGTTCGCGAGGGTTCAGGTGAAGCAGAAGCAGTGCGAGCAGGCAACCGCGTGGCTCAGCTCGGCCCGCATCAAGCCGACGGCGGCGACTAACCGCCTGCTCCAGTCGCTCGGTACCAGCCCGATACACGAGTCGGTCGCCCCGGTTGAACTGCTCAGACGGCCGGAAGTGACGTGGAGCAACCTTGTGGCGATGGCCGAGTCAGCGCCCGACCTGCCTGCCCCGGTTCAGGAACTGGTCGAACTCGAAGTGAAATACGAAGGTTACATCGAAAGAACGAAGAACCAGCTCGGCCAGTTCGAGGAACTCGAGTCCATCGTGATTCCGGAGCGGCTCGACTTCAACCGCGTGCCCGGGCTCTCCAACGAAGTCAGGGAAAGGCTGTCCCGCAGCCGGCCTGCGTCGGTGGGCATGGCCCAGCGTATGCCCGGCGTCACGCCGGCGGCGGTATTCGCGATAATGGCCTTTCTGAAGGGACACAAGTGACAACTGAAGGGACGAAAGAGACACTCATGGAGTTGTGCCGAAGTCGCGGCGCGGTCGGATTCGGCGTCTGCCGCCTGGCTGACATCCGCACCGACGACTTCCTTCTGCCGGCGCAGACAATTCTCGACCTGCCATTCGCCGTCAGCGTCGCCCTGCGCCTTGCCCCGGCCGTACTCGGGACGCTTGAGGACCATCCGAACCAGTTGTACGAACATCACTACCGACAGGTCAACTTCGCCCTCGACCGGCTGGCCCTCGACCTCGCCACCATGATTCAGGACCTCGGCGCGCAGGCTCTGCCCATCGCTGCGTCTCAGCTTGTTGACTGGCAGAACCAGCGCGGCCACCTTTCACACAAGCGCATCGCGGTTGGGGCCGGCCTCGGCTGGTTGGGCCGCAACAACCTGCTCGTGACCCCGCAGCATGGTGCCCAAGTACGGCTCGTCACTATCCTCACGGATATGGAGATGGGGAATGACCGCCCACTCGAAAATGGCTGTGGTTCCTGCCGCGCCTGCGTCGCGACCTGCCCGGCCATGGCAATCGGCGAGAGTCCAACTGGGTTCAAGCACCTCGATTGCTTCGCCATGCTGAAGGAGTTCCAGAGCAAGCGCTACGTCGGCCAGTATATTTGCGGGTTGTGCGTGAAGGCCTGCGCGGGCGCGGCGCAGGACGCCTGAGTCAGACCAGTCGGACACGTCGGACAGGTCTGACGACCGCTATCTTGTGTACCGGAACTCGCGCCCGACCGAGAAATACACCGCCGCCTTGGCCGGCTGCGTCGGCAGCTTCCCGCCGAAATCACCGAGCCCGACGGTCAATTGAACCGGGCCAATTGGAGTGTTGGTCCGCAAGCCCACCCCGGCTCCCCAGTGGAACGCCGAGAGCAGGTCCGGCGCTGAAGACAGTGAATCCACGCGTTCGAAAGTGCCGACGTTGGTAAGAAGCTGGAGGTAGAACGGGTAGCTCTCCTGTCCGAACAGATGGAACAGACGGAAGTCCGCCCCGAATCGCACTACCGCCCGCTGCGCTGAGGTGAACTCTTCCGGCGAGAACCCGACGAACCCGGCCCCGCCGGTTCGGAACTGCTCGGCCCCTGCCAGTTCGCCAAGGGACACGCCCGCATCCAACGCCGGTCTCAGGAGCAGCCACGATGTGACCGGCGTCACCCATTCGCTCGTGTACCCGAGTCTCAGGAACTGGTGGGTCCCTTTCAACGCCGAGACCGAAGAGAGCGCGTCGAGCCGCATTGCCATGCCCGAAGTCGGGAAATCAATATCACGGAACGTGTTGGCCTCGAACCGGAAGCTCGGGCCGACTATCCACTCCGGCTTGTCCGCGTGCAACGAATGCCATCGGAGAAGAGTATCGGGCACGCGATACGAGGCTCGGTAGCTATTCAGGCCGATGTTGAAGAACGCATCCCGGCCGAGGATGTAGCCGGCCTCGGCAACGCCGCCGCGATAGTCAACCTCATAGATTCCCCGCCACTGGCTCTGTTCATAGTAAGACCGGTCAACCGAACCCAGGAACCCGTCCAGCCGATATCCGAACGGCAGCCAGAACAGGCTCGTGCCGGTCAGCCCGAGCCGCGCCTCGTTCGGGTTGCCCAGGTCGATTGCGGCGCGGACGCTTGCGCCCGAACCGCCGAGGTTACCCTGCCCGACCTCCAACCCGAGTGCGACGTTATCAGCATTGTCGTACCTGATGCCCAGCGAGTAGAATCCGTAGGCACGCTCCTGAACCTCGATGACCACATCGACGGAGTCGTTCCGGGCGTTTTCCAGCCGGTAGTTGACATCCTCGAACAGGCCGGTGTGGAACAGCCGGGTCATGTCATCTACCAGCCGGCTGAAGACCAGGTACGTGCCGGGTCGGGTTGTGACCTCCCTCCGCACCGTTCCCTGATGCGTGACGCGCAACCCCTCCAGGCGAACGGACCGGACCACCGAGAGCGGTCTTCTCACCACCGGGCGCCGGGCTCCGACCGGCTTGCGGGCACCGATAAGCTCCCGGATGCGCGGCAGTGCCGCTAGAGCAGCGGATTCGCCGGCGGCAATCAGGCCTCGGGCCTTCCCGAAGTCGGAATGCGTGAATGGGTCAACGTTCGGCTCAATCAGCACGTCGGCCTTCTGCTTCTGGAGCTTCAGACCCTCGGTACCGACCACGTCCATGCTGCGCGAAGTGATGTCAACCAGCGACACGCCGGTCTCGGCATTGTGCTTCATCGTCAGTACGGCAATCTTCAGGTCCGGCTTCGGACTGATGCCGTCCAGCGGGTCAACCGGCAGGAGCTGCTGGACGCCGCCGTCCACGAGTTCCATACCCTGCAGCCTCTCCGGCGCAAACACACCGGGGATGGCGATACTGGCGCGGATGGCCTGCTCCAGGCGGCCGTCCTTCATTACCTGCTTCTCGCCCGAAATGAGGTCAACCGAGACGGCCCGGTACGGAATCGGCAGGCTGTCGAAGTTGTAGCCGGTGTTGTATTCGATGTCGGACAGCAGGCGCATCAGCAGGAACTCGACGTTCTGCAGCGGCACCAAACCGCTGGGCAGGGACGGGAACAGGTTTTTGTGCCGAAGGTAGATGATGTAACGCTGCGCCTGCTGCCGTTCGGGCAGATACTGCGCGCCGAATGGCACCGACGAACTGAACAACGTGCCCCAGTCCGAGCTCGACACGATGCTTTCAATCTGCGCTACGCTGAGGCCGGCTGCGTATGCGGCGCCGACCATCGACCCCATGCTGGTGCCGGCAATCGCCACCACCGGAATGCCCGAGTCGCGAAGCACCTTGAGCACACCGATGTGTGCAAACCCGAGCGCGGCCCCGCCGGAAAGCGCCAGCCCGATTCTCACCGGCGGCGCGACCGAGACCGGCTTCCGCTCCGGCAACTGAGCCCAAGCAGCAAGCACAAGCGCAAGCAGACAAACTGCCGCGGCTATCGGCTTACCGCTCACGACTGTCCCCTCCGGACTTCTGACTTCTGACATCTAGCTTCTGACTTCGCCCGATGCCTGCCCAAGCTTCTCTTCCACTTCCGCGTCGGTGAGCCTGCGCCACTCGCCGGTCTTCAGGCCTTCCATCCGCAGCCCGCCAATCCGCACCCGCACCAGCCGCACCGCTGAATGCCCCAGCGCCGCGAGCATTCGGCGCACCTCCCGCTTCCGCCCTTCGGTCAGCACCATCCGCAGCTTCCACGCACCGGCCCGTTCGACCCGCGCCGGCTTGGCCGGTCCATCCTCAAGCACCATGCCCTTGCTCAAAGCGGCCACCAATTCCGGGCTCGCGACTTTGTCCAACTCGACCTCATACTCCTTCTCGGTCTCGTAGCGCGGATGGGTCAGCCGAAGCGCCAGCTCGCCGTCATTCGTCAAGAGCATCAGACCTTCGGACTCACGGTCTAGCCGGCCGACCGGGAACAGCCGGAACTCGGTTTGGACGATTTCAGTAATCAGATAGCCCTCTTCCTTGCCTCTGTGGCACGTCGAGAGCACGTCGCGCGGCTTGTTGACCATGATGACAACCCGTTCGCTCGCGGGCCGCACTTCCTTGCCACGAAGGCAGACCTTATCCACGCCCGGTTCCACCGACTGGCCGACCTGCGCGACCCGGCCGTTCACCGTCACGCGGCCCGCGGCAATCAACCCCTCGCAGTACCGGCGCGACCCGGCGCCGGCCGAGGCGAGATATTTCTGTAATCTGACGGGCTTCATGACTGACAAAGCTAGCCGACACAGCCGACATGTCAACCGGCGCGGCGACTGGTCGCCGAATGACCAATGCCCAATTGCTAATTCCTAATCAACGCAGAAATGACCAAACCGCAAGCCCGATTGGGAGTTCATCATTGGGGCGTAATTCGTCATTCTGGTTTCGGGCTGCGGAATTGGCGCGACATGGCTAGCATGCACCTGTATAATGTCGCATGGAATGTCGCGCCTGCCCGTTCGAGTGCGGCGTTGACCGCAGCCAGAAGCTCGGCGTCTGCCGGGCGTCTGAGCAGTTCGAGATTTCCCTCGCCCGACTGCACCTTTGGGAGGAGCCGCCCATTTCCGGCACGCGCGGGTCCGGCACAGTCTTCTTCAGCCACTGCAACCTCCGCTGCCGGTTCTGCCAGAACTATGAGATCTCCCAAGTGGGGCTTGGGACGCGATCCGTAACGTCGGACGTTTCGGTCATGTCCCGCGTCCACGAAGTCACGCCCGAACGACTGCTGGCCATCATGCTGGAGCTTGAGCAGCAGGGCGCGCACAACGTCAACCTCGTCTCGCCCACTCACTACTCAGACCAGTTGCTTCCGGTTCTCGAACGCGCCCGCGCGAAGCTGCAGGTTCCCATTGTCTGGAACTCGAACGGCTACGAGAAGGCGGAGACGCTCGCGCGTCTCGAAGGACTCGTGCAGGTCTATCTGCCTGACCTCAAGTATCACTCAGACGAGCTTGCCCGCGCCTGCTCGTCCGCACCCGACTACTTCAGATTCGCCTCATCTGCCATAACGGAGATGAAACGGCAGGTCGGCCGGAACCGGTACGACGAACACGGCATTATCGAAAAGGGCCTCATCATCCGACACCTTGTCCTGCCCGGCCACGCCGATGACAGCAAGCGGCTACTCACGTGGATTCACGACGACCTCGGCCCGCGCACCAGCGTCAGCCTGATGGCCCAGTACTACCCGGTGCATCGCGCTGCCGACCTTCCCGGCATGGACCGCCGCCTGAGCGTCGAGGAATACGACGACGTCCGGCGTCTGTTCGAGGAGCTGGGCTTCGAAGAAGGCTTCGCGCAGGAGCCATCCTCCGCATCCCGCGAGTACACGCCGGACTTCAATGGAAGAGGCGTCTGACGGACGCTTGTCATTCCGAGCGACCGGAGGGAGTCGAGGAATCTCTCCTGAGGGGCCCTTCGACGCATCGGACTTGCTCAGGGCGATCCTACGGGTCGTTTTGACTTTGCCCGCTTCAGCCGGTAACATACACTCATGTGCGGCGTAATCGGACTCCTCACCCGGCGCGAAGTCGGCCCCGACCTGGTTGAAGGTCTACTGGCGCTTCAGCACCGAGGACAGGACTCGGCCGGCGTGCTGACGTCCGACGGCACGTTCCACCTGAAGAAGGGCAATGGAACAGTCGGGAGCGTCTTCAATCCGAAGAACCTCGGTCGCCTGACCGGCACCGCGGGAATTGGCCAGGTGCGCTATCCGACCATCGGGCCCGGCTCGGTCGAGGACGCCCAGCCGTTCTACGTCAACCACCCGTTCGGGGTCGCCATGGTCCACAACGGCAACGTCACCAACTACTTCGACCTGCGCCGCGAGTTGATGTGCGAGGACTTCCGCCAGCTCACTAGTTTCTCCGACGTCGAGCCGCTGCTGAACGTGTTTGCCGAGGGACTGGAGCGGACGGATCTCAAGCACTTCAGCCCGGCCTCGGTGTTCAAAGCAGTCCGGGGTGTGTTCGACCGGGCCCACGGCGCCTATTCGGTCGTCGCGCTCATCCACGGGCGCGGCCTGCTCGCTTTCCGCGACCCGTTCGGCATCAAGCCGCTGGTATTCTCGCAGCAGGGCGATGAGTTCGCCTTTGCCTCAGAGAGCGTCGCCTTTGACCGCCTCGGGTTCCACGGATTCACCGACGTGAAGCCCGGCGAGGCGATATTCGTGGACTTCAAGGGCAAGGTGCATCGCAGCCAGATTCAACCCGGAACGCCCCGTCCCTGCATCTTCGAGTTTGTCTACTTCGCCCGGCCCGACTCGGTGATTGACGGCATCGAGGTCTACGAGGCCCGGCTGCGCCTCGGCGAGCGCCTGGCGCGTGAGGTCGCGCGCCAGGGACTTAAGCCCGACGTCATCGTCCCGGTGCCGGACACGGCCCGTGCCGCCGCCAGTTCGCTGGCCTCTGCCCTCGGCGTCGAACTGCGCGAAGGACTGATAAAGAACCGCTATATCGCCCGCACGTTCATCATGCACGGCCAGGACCGCCGCGCCCTTTCCGTCCGCCAGAAACTCAACCCGGTCCGCTCGCAGGTCCAGGGCCGGGACGTGCTGCTCGTTGACGACTCGATTGTCCGCGGCACGACCTCACGGGAAATCGTCCAGATGGTCCGCGACGCCGGCGCGCGCCGGGTCTTCATGGCGATAACCGCGCCCCCGCTCCGCTGCCCCTGCGTCTACGGCATAGACATGATGACCCGCGGAGAGTTCGTGGCCAAGAGCCGGACGGTCGAACAGATTCGCAAGGTCATCGGCGCGGACGCGCTGGTATATCAGACCTATGAGGGTCTCATCGAAGCGGTTGCCGGTCCTCAACCCGGAACTCGTAACTCGCAACCCGCAACTCGCCAGTTCTGCACCGCCTGCTTCAACGGTGAGTACCCGACCGGCGTGACCCGGCGCTACCTCGCGCAGATGGAGCGCGAACGGAAACGCTGGCCCAAGTAGCCCGCTGCCCTCGGCTGCGTTTGTTGACCCACACGCAAGTTCCAATAGACTGACCCGTTGCAGTTGGAACCGGGGTCTGTCCTCGATGGGACAGTCCCCTTCTTGCAGAGCGCGGATGAGACCCAGCTATTCTTTCCCGATGCCGAACTTCGGCATCGACGAGGAGGCCTGTTGATACTTACCTGCTTTGTGGCGCTGCTGCTCGGCAGCATCTCCCCGCCCGGCAACGTCGCCGCCCGCGACGTGCCGAATGACGGTGGCGGCAGCATCGAGGTTACCTGGACCCGGTCTGCCGACTCGACCGTCGTCAGCTATCACGTGCTGCGACAGGCCCAGGGCTCCGAGCAGTGGGAAACCCTCGGGTTCGTCGGCCGCCGTTCACTGAGCTACGTGGACGACGGAGCCCGGAACGGAGTCCAGTACCGTTACGAGGTAATTGCCGAGTCGAACACCGAGACCACCGAGGCCCCACCTTCCGGCTACGCGGTTGCGTCGTCCCAGTGGTTCGACACGAACACGATACCGGCCTTGGTCGGCACGGTCGTGTTGTCCTTCATCCTCCTCTATTTCATCAGCCGGGCGCGGTGGGACAAGAAGCTGTTCATCCGCCGCATCTCCGGTCTGGACGCGGTTGACGAGGCACTGGGCCGCGCCACCGAGATGGGCCGGCCCACGCTGTACGTGCCCGGACTCTCCTCTATTGCGGACGTGGCGACCATCGCGGCGCTCAACATTCTGGGTGAGGTCGCCAAGAAGACCGCCAAGTTCGGAACTCCGCTCATCGTCCCGAACACCGACCCGATTGTCTATACGGTTGCCCGCGAAATCGTGAAGGAATCGTACACGACCGCAGGCCGGCCCGACGCTTTCACCCAGGACATCGTCTTCTTCGTGACCGACCAGCAGTTCGCCTTTGCCGCGGCCGTGGACGGCATCATGACCCGCGAGAGACCGGCGACCAATTTCCTCATCGGCATGTTCTTCGCCGAGGCGCTGATATTGGCCGAGACCGGCGCGTCCACGGGCGCGGTGCAGATTGCCGGCACCGACGCGGTGTCGCAGTTGCCGTTCTTCATCACCGCCTGCGACTACACGCTCATCGGTGAGGAACTCTACGCCGCCTCGGCCTATCTCTCGCGCGAGCCGCTGCTCCTGGGCGCCATCAAGGGCCAGGACTACTCCAAAGCGCTCATCGTCGGCCTAATCGTACTCGGCACGCTGCTCGCGTTGCTCGCGGGCCTGCCGGTGCTCAAGTACCTGTAGCCGGGAGGAACTGTGCAAAAACGACTACCCTTGATACTCGTGCTCGTGACCGGCGTCTTTGGCGCGGTGGCGTTCTTCATCCCGCACCATGCCGTCCAGGCCGCGGACGAGGCCATGCGCAACGACGTCCAGCGCATAATCGCCGCATTCAGCCTGGTGCTCGGGGTCGGCTCAATCCTGACCCACCACTTCAACAAGATTCAGCACCGGGCCTCGAACTGGCAGTACAGTTGGATAACGGTCATCACGCTCTTCGTCAGCGCGGTCATCGGCCTGTTCGGCGGGATTGACCCGGCCCGGCCCGGCGTCCTGCCGACCCACATCGGCAACTTCTCGTTCCACATCCAGACCCTGTACATGAACATGATGATACCCCTGGGCGCTACGATGTTCTCACTCCTTGCCTTCTTCATGGCCTCGGCCGCGTACCGGGCTTTCCGCGCCCGCAACCTCTCCGCGACTCTGCTCCTGGCAGCGGCCTTCGTGCTGATGCTGGGCTCGGTGCCGCTGGGCCGGATGATATTCCACCCGCTACCCTCGTTCGCGGAGTGGATTCTGGCCGTGCCCAACACCGCGGCCAAACGCGGCATCAACTTCGGGATCCAACTGGGCGTCCTCGCCACCTCTCTCAAGATTCTATTGGGGATTGAGCGCGGCTGGCTGGGAGGTGGATGATGAACTTCTGGACGAAACTGCAGGCCATTGACCGCCGCTGGATTTACCTGGTCGTCTGGGTGGTCGTCATGGTGCCGCTCATCTTCCCGTTCAAGATTCGGCCCGTGGCCACGCCGCCGGTCCAGAGCCTGTTCAACTACATTGACACGATGCCCGAGAACAAGGCCCTGAT
>CAIVTL010000309.1 GCA_903908785.1 Caldifarciminota bacterium
GCAGACCGGCCCCTACCAGGGCATCTGCAAGTACATCACGGTGAGCGACATCCCCGCCGGCACGAAGGCCGCCCAGGTCCGCTGGGTCGGGCAGGTCCGCAACACGACCTGCCTGTTCCTGGTCCGCATCGACGCCGACTACAAGCAGCCTGCCGGCGGGTTCAAGCCCGTTCAGGTCACCTACACCTGGGAAGAAGGCGGGATCGAGCAGAAAGACGTTCACGTCGCCAAGACGCCCGAGGACACGTGGAAGATCAAGTGTGCCGGAGCGCCGAAGATGAAAGGCATCACGCTGGAACTGGCGAAATAGCCCCTGAATGCCCCCCTGACCCGCAGGACGCAGAAGCCGCTCTCCTCGCTGTGGAACGTCACGCGCTCCACGAGGCCGGCGATCTGCTCCGGTGGAGGTGCGGACCCTGGTTGTGGCTGTTGCGGGGACATCGGCCCCGATTGTAGCACCAGACCGAGGGACTTGAACCCCGCTTCTGATGGTCGCCTTGCATGGGGCCGCGAGGGCGGCCTACTTCCCAACGCAGTACAGGCCGCCGTCCCCGCGGATGTACAGCCGGTCGCCGTCCGCCACGATGCTGCCCGAGAAGATCACCGGCCGCGGCAACCACCGTTCTGACGCTGCACGGAATTCGCTGACCCAGCACACCCGCCATGAATCCTTGTGGCAGCAGCCGCGACCGAATTATTCGAGGGGACAGGGCCGGCTTGCCCTTAAGGTCGTGGCCACATCTTCATCTACGATGAATACATGTTTATCCCGCAGTCTGACTTGCTCTTGTTCCATGGCCGGTGCCAGCATAAAGTGCCTGTACAGAAGCGGAAAGGAGAACCTGATGAAGGACTTCATGATGTCGTTGGCAATCACTGGCGTATTGACCTTGCTGGCTGGGACCGCCACGGCGCAGTCCACCAAACCGACGCTACGGCAGCCCCTCAAGCCGGTCTTGATGGCAAACGTGGAAGAAATGCGGGCCTTCCTGAAACTCCCCGAAGAACTGGTCAACAAGATGGTCGATGTGTTGGTCAAGACAGAGAAGGACCAGGAGGATCTCGCGAAGCAATATGGGCAGGAAAAGCCTGATTGGGGTAGGATGGGCCGTTCCCCGGCTTCGCTCCACCCCAAGAACGAGAAGGAGAGGGAGTACTTCAAGCGGCGGGAGGAGATTAACGCAAAGGCGGCCGCTGAACTCGACTCGCTACTCAGTGCAGAGCAACTCGACAAGTGGCGCGAGCACAAGTACCTGGAGCCTGTCCTAACGGAGTTCAAGAAGGCGGACCTTACGGATGACCAGGTGGCGAAGATTCGCACGGAGTTCAAGCGGGGCATTGCGGAGATCAAGCCGGATGGATCTCAGCGATTCGATTACAACTTCCGGGCGAACGTGCAGGACAAGCTTGTGAAACTGGTCTACGCTGAGTTCCTCACCCCGGCCCAACTCGAGAAGATGCTGCTCAAGCCCGCACTTGAACGTTACAAGGCGGCGAACCTGACGGATGTCCAGCTCGTCAAGATCACTGAGCAGTGGACCCAGTCGATGAAGAAGGCTAGGCCGGATGCCCTGCCATACGGGGTCATCGATGATCTGGATAGCCTCATCTACGGCGTGATGACAGGTGAGCAACGCGAGAAGCATCTGCTCGAGCAGTACCAGAGAACGTTCAAGATCTGCGAACTGGCGGAAGACCAACTCGCCCGGATCAAGGACAAGTGCCGGACGCTGGCTAAGGATCTCCCACCGGGAGCCCCGCCGTCCTATGTCGACGGCCAGGTTAGCTGGTTCATCTACAAGGAAGTGCTGACC
>CAIVTL010000310.1 GCA_903908785.1 Caldifarciminota bacterium
ACGCGGGAACCGAATGCCCAGAGTAGTGCGCAGTCAAGATTGTCTGCTCACCTTCAACGAGCGGCCGCACACGTATCTGCCCGGTCAGAACATCCGGCCTTCTTTTGTGCACGGACAGGGTAATCGTTGACCCATCAATTAGTTCGACCACTCCCTCCGGGTCCAATTCCACAACAGGATTACCATTTGCGAGGTCGGCTCTCGCTTGAAGCGTGATGGTCTTATCTTCTCCGGCATATACGACCACATGCTCGGGAATCAACCTAAGTGGAGGCACGTTGATCCCATCTCCTCCTATCAGTCCTTCCTCCTCAAGCTCGCGGAGATCTTCGTCGACCAACCTCGCTAACTCGCGCCCCAGCGCATCAAAGGACCGTCGCAACTCTGGACTCTCTTCTCCAATCAGATTGCGAGATCTCTTCTCCTCTGCTGCTATGAGCTCCCTCAGGGGGTTTTCGACCGCTAGCGCCATCGCCTTGTAGAACGGATGACCACGCTGTAAACCGTCCCGATGGCGGGAGATAATTGGCGTCGGGTTCGGTTCTTCCTTAGGTTCGTGAGCCACAAGTCGGCTATCGTATTCCGCCGCTAGCTCATCGATGTAATCGCACTTGACACGTCCTGAGAACCAGCCCGCGTGTGGGTTGCTCTCAAAGCCGAACAGGGTGTTCTCGTATATTGCTCGACGTCCTGTGAGCATCAGGCCGCCCGGCCGGTAACTGTCTGACGGTGGATCTTCGTATCTTTCAGGATTGCGGTAAATTGTGACTTCTGCCATTGCCCTTGGATAGCCCTCAATGGAAAGTCTCCCCGCGAACACAACCGGAATGTCAGGTACCGTATACCTCAGGATGTCGGTAGTTCCCTTTCCGAGGTCCACTAGTTGTATCTCGCGGCGCGGGTCCGAAAGGATGTCCCGGAGCTGGTAATGCTTGCACAGCTTTTCCAGCAGTTTCGCGTGCTGCGGGCACCTATGGTTCTCCTCCACGTGAATTGTCACGACGGTTCCGTTTCGTGGGATGCCAAGCGTCTTGCGATCCTCCGATTTGGCCGTCCTCTCCCTTTCGAGATCGTACTTACCGGTAGGTCGCAAGGTCATCTTGGCGTACTTGCCATCGCATAAACTCTCAAACTCAACTGTTCCAAAAGCAGCCAGATCCTTGGCACCACGCCCTAGGTTCCCCCGAACGCGCTCACCTTCTTCGAATCCCGATGTGCGTCCCCCCAGTTGGCCAATCGCGGTTTTCATACGAGTGGCGCTCATTCCCTTTGCGCGATCCCGCGTAATGACTGTCCAGGGTCCTCTACGATGTTCGATTTCGACACGTATCTTTCCGTCCGAGTCGCCGTAGGCATCGTCAGAGTTAGTGATTGTCTCGATGAGTGCACGGATGATGTCGCCGCGCATCGCGTCATGTGCATCCTGCTGAAAGGCTCGTTCGCTGTAATCGACGCGACCAGTCTCTGCTCTCATGTGGACTCCCCGGTAAACCAGCTCGAACGTGTTTCGAGGAGCTTGTCGAGGAACGCAAGAATTTGCGTCCCTTCGGCCGCATAGGCGGCGCTTCGG
>CAIVTL010000311.1 GCA_903908785.1 Caldifarciminota bacterium
CATCGCCAATACTTTCGGCCTGTACGTCCGGATGTTCTTCTGGCCGTTTGAGCACCACGCCAAGTACCCGGCCAACGACGCGTTCTTCGTCCCGACCCCGAATATCCTCGCGACCCTGCTCTTTGTCGTCTCGGTACCGCTGCTCGCGCTCCGACGCCGGTTCGCGGCGACACTGTGGGGTTATACGTGGACGATTGCCTTCCTGCTGCCGGTCGTCAACATTACCTCGATTGGCCCGCTGGCCGCGGAACGGCTGCTCTACCTGCCCTCTGCCGGCCTGGTCATGGTACTGGTGACGGTGCTCTCCCGCTTGCTCACGTTCCGGGTCAAGACGCGGCAGGTGGTCGGCGCCGGTCTGGCCGTGGTCATCGTGCTGCTCGGCGCCGACTCGATAATGCGCGCCCGGGTCTGGAGGAACGCTGAAACCCTGTTCTCGGCCATGGTCCGCGAAGCGCCGACCGCGCCGAGTGCCTACGCCAACCTGGCCGACGCGATTGCCGGGACCCAACCCGATTCCGCGCTGGCACTCTACGACCACGCGCTGCGGCTCGACCAGGGTTACATCCACGCGCACGTGCACGCCGCCATCCTGCTCAGCCAGAAGGGCGACCACCGCCGCGCGATTCACCACCTGCGCGTCGCCAACGAGTTGCAGCCGAACTCAGTGCTGGTGCTCAACAACCTCGGGCTCGCGTTCCTGGCCGCGGGCGAAAACGACAGCGCCCTCGCGACGTTCGCCCGCGCCCTCGCGGCACAGCCCGGCTCGGCCCTGCTCCACCTCAACCGCGCCAACGTGCTCGCCACGGCCGGGCAGCCGGACGAGGCGGAGGCCGAACTCCGCCGCGCCCTGGCCGCGGACAGCACGCTGCCCGCGGCCCGAACCATGCTGGCCGACCGGTTGAAGCAACGCGGACGGTACGACAGCGCAATTGTCCTGCTGCAGGGCGTGGTCAGGGAGCAGCCCTCGGCCGAACACCTCAACCGGCTGGGCAGCTTGTTCATCTCAGCCGGCGACTCAGGACGCGCCGGAGAGTGTTACAAGCAGGCGCTCCGGCTCGATTCGCTGTACGTGCCGGCACTCTACAATCAGTCGGTGTTGTGTGCTGCGCGAGGGGAATCAGCCGCGGCCCGGGTTCTGGCCGACCGCGCCTTTCGCCTACGCCCCGACCTTGAAGCGGTCAGGGAACTCTACCAACATCTCTCTCCGAAATCCGTCCCTAATCCCTAATCCCCAGCCCCTAGTCTCTATCCTCAGTACCGCGCCGCAATCGGCATCCGCCAGCCCGTGCCGAAAGCCCGGCTCGTCACCTTCAGCCCGGGCGCGGCCTGCCGGCGCTTGTACTCGTTCCGGTTCACGGCGCGGATAACCCATTCCACCGTCTTCCGGTCATGCCCCACCGCGACAATCTCATCTGCCGACCGGCCCTCGTCCACGTAGCCGGCAATAATGGCGTCGAGCACATCGTAGGGCGGCAAGGTATCCTGGTCGGTCTGGTTGGGCCGAAGCTCGGCCGAAGGCGGCTTCTCAATGGTGGCGACTGGAATCACTTCGCCGTTACGATTGACATACCCTGCGAGCGCGTAGACCATGGTCTTGGGCACGTCGGCAAGCACACACAGACCCCCGCTCATATCCCCGTACAGCGTGCAGTACCCGACCGCAAGTTCGCTCTTGTTGCCGGTCGCGAGCACGAGGTGCCCGAGTTTGTTGGAGAGGGCCATCAGGATGTTGCCGCGGACCCGCGCCTGGATGTTTTCCTCGGTCGCGTCCGGCGGCCGGTCCGCGAACTCGCCGCGCAGCAAATCCAGGTAGGCATGATACACCTCGGCTATCCCGACCTCGCGGAACTCGATGCCAAGATTGTGCGCGAGCTTGCGGGAATCGTCGACGCTGCCCGGTGATGAGTACTCAGAAGGCATCGTGACGCCCAGGACGTTTCCCGGCCCGAGCGCTGCGACCGCCAGGCAGCACGTGACCGCGGAATCCACGCCGCCGGATAGCCCGAGCACGACCTGCTCGAATCCACACTTGCGCACATAGTCGCACACGCCCAGCGCCAGCGCATCGTGTATCGATTCTACCGGCTCCTGCTCGTGGTAGTTGCCGTCCACACCCTCATCGCCGGTCTCGACCACTGCCAGCCCCTCTCGAAAGGAATCCATCACTAACTGGGGCCGGCCCTGCCGATCAAACGCCATGCTCCGGCCATCGAATATCAGCTCATCGTTCCCGCCGACCTGGTTAATGAACACGAACGGCAGCCCATGCCGCAGCGCGTGCCCCGAAATCAGGCGCTTCCTGATTCCTTCCTTGCCCGCGGCAAAAGGCGAAGCCGAGATATTGATGAGCAGGGTCGCGCCGGCTGCCGCGAGTTCGGCAACCGGATCCCGTCCATACGTCCCATGCCTCTCCCGTCCCCACATCTCCACTTCGTCATTTCCGCTTATCCCTTTGCCCCACGCATCCTCGCACACCGCGATACCGAGGACTTCGCTTCTGAACCTGACCACCCGCGCCGCGCCGGCGGGGTCGAAGTACCGCGTCTCGTCAAAGACATCGTAGGTCGGCAGCAGGGACTTAGCCTGCCGGAACTGCTCCCTGCCGTCGACGAAGAGAATCGCGGCGTTGAGCAGGCCCTTACCCA
>CAIVTL010000312.1 GCA_903908785.1 Caldifarciminota bacterium
ATTGAGACCCTCGACTGAGGCCCGCTATCCCCGGCGTGGGGAAGTCTGGTTGGTCAACTTCAACCCGGGGCGGGGCAGCGAGCAAACGGGCGTCCGGCCCGCGCTGGTTTTACAGAACAACGTCGGCAACCAGTATGCGGCAACCACGATAGTCGCGGCAATCACAACCACAATCAAGTCCTATCCGGTGACGGTCGTCATCCGCGCCCGCACCTGCGGGCTGTCGCACGATTCCATGGTGAACATGGCGCAGGTGCTGACGGTAGACAAAGTCCGTCTCATCCGGAAGCTCGGCGAGCTCGCGCCGGACCAGCTCACGGCCGCCAACCGCGCCCTGCGCGTTAGCCTCGACCTGACCTAGCGCGAGCCAGAGGCGCGAAGAGCTCAAGCTCAAGCCTCAAGCTGCAAGCTGTCGGACAATCGACAATCGGCAATCGTCAATCGGAAATGGGATAACCGCCAAGAACGCCAAGACCGCCAAGCCCGAACCGGACTATTCGCAGATGACGGGAGTTACTTCCTCGAGCGCTTGTTCCCACTATGGCGGGGCCGCCGGGGAACGCGTGATGCCGGCTTGTCGGAAGCTCTGAACTCGGCGGACGCGGTCTCCGAGCCTGCCTGCACATCCTCCCACAGAATGGCGTTCCCGGCGCGGAGGCTCGCGCGCGCCTGCGCGATGCGCTCAAGAAAGCGGGGGTCGTTCTCGATTTGGTGGTCGTCGCCGGGCTCCCAATGTTGGACAAGCCGCCGGTGATGAACGACGCAGTCCCGAAGGTAGAGGTTGATCAGACTCTGGTAGGGAATTCCGGTTTCCGCGGCCAGTTCCTTGAAATAAACAATCGAGTCATCATCCAGCCGCATCGTAACCGACCGCTTCAGCCTGCGGGCATACGGATTCCTCCGGCCCTTCATTCGGGCAAAGTCATACTGTGCTCGCATATCTACATTGTCTGTATTTCAGCCATACAGTCAACAGCAGGCGGCAGGGGAAGAGACGAACCGCCAAGGACGCCAAGAACGCCAAGGCCGGAGCGGACGAAACGGACATCCACAGATTACACAGATTCCACAGATTGGTTCCGCCTCGCTATGGACCACCACCCCCAACTGCAAGCCGACGCTGAGCCGCCCGCTCAGGGCAATCGACAATCGGCAATCGTCAATCGGAAATAGCGTACGCCGTCCGCTGTCATCATCCGTTCGGTCAACTCGACCATCAGCCTTCCCAAGCCATTGATACACTTCGGATGATGTAAAACGGTTAGCGTCCCCGATAACCGGTTCAGCAATGCGCCCCGGTAGTTCTCAAACGCACTGGGCGAGGTGCTCGTGGAGCTTGACCATGGCCAGGGTGTCACGTTTGCAGTACTCCCGCAGGTTTACCTTGGCCTCTTCTGCCCGCTTTCCGGTCAGGTCACCGCGGGCCATGAGCGTGAAGGTTGCCAGTGCTGTATCGCCCTCGGCGATGGCAAGGCCAGCGTATGACATCTCTGGGACCAGGGCTGGGAGAACGACTTTTATCGACGTGCGGCCGTGAAAGAGAGGGTCGCACAGCTCAACGCGGATCACGTCGTGGAGGTCGAAGATGCGAGCCTTCAAGTCCTTCAATCGAGCGGCAAGGTCCCTGCAAGAATCGAGCTTTGCGAGTCCGTCGATAGTTGTC
>CAIVTL010000313.1 GCA_903908785.1 Caldifarciminota bacterium
CACCGTGTCCAGCCCGCTGACCATCGCGCTTTCCATCACGTACGATACAACCGCTCGCACCGGCACCCTGACTATCAAGGTGAACAATACCAGTTCCGGTTCGGTGACGGCCCAGCTCCAGACCGTGCTGACCGAGAGTCACATCCACTACTCGTGGCAGGGAATGGACAGTCTGCACTACGTGGAACGCAACATGCTGCCCAGCTCCTCGGGCGAAGCGATAACGGTAGCGGCCGGCGACTCAGTGACCAAGACCCGGGACTTCACGGTTGCCTCCGGCTGGGTGGCAAGCCATTGCGATTTCATCGTGTTCGCCCAGAACAACTCCACCAAGGAGATGAACCAGGGCGCGCGCATCGCCATCATCAACGTCCCCGAACTGGAGTACTACGGCTACCAGCCGGCCAATCCGGTGCCGAACAGCGACGTAGACCTGACCGTCGGCCTGCGCAACATGGGGACCGGCGAAGGTCAGGACATCGCCGGGACGCTCTCGACTGCTGACCCGTATGTCACGGTAACGACGCCCAATGCCGGTTTCCCGAACATACCGGCCGCAGCCAGCGCCTACTCGACCACGCCGTTCCAGATTCACGTGGCGGACAACTGTCCGAACCCGCACGTCGCGACGATGAACCTGCAGGTTGCCGCGACCGGTGCGCCGACCGGCGCTCTGAGCTTCCCGCTGAACGTGACAACGACCTACGGGTTCGCCGACAACATGGAACATGGCATCGGCCAGTGGACGCACTCAGGAATCAGAGACAACTGGCACCAGAGTACGTACCGCAGCAACTCGCCGAGCACGAGTTGGTACTGCGGCGTCGACGCCAGCCATCAGTACACTGATGAGAACGACTCTCGCCTGATGACTCCGTTCTTCACCATCGGCGACGACACGATGCTGGGCTTCTATCACTACTACGCTCTCGAACTCAACTACGACTATGGCCTGGTGGAAATCAACAACGGCTCGGAATTCTGGCGTCCGGTCACCAGCTACACCGGGTCGAGTTCCGGCTGGCAGCACGTTGACGTGAGCCTGGGTCAATTCAATGGTCAGACCGTGCAACTTCGATGCCGGTTCATAAGCGACGGCAATACAGACGCCGAAGGATGGTACATTGACGACTTTGAGGCCGGAGCGGCAGTGGGGGTGAAGGAGAACCCGGGCACCGTCGGCGCGCGGGTGGCGGCCGTTCGCAACCCGGTGCGGGCTCCTGTGCAACTCAGCTACCAGTTACCGGCAGGGGCCAGCGGCGAGATGTCGGTGTATGACGTCGACGGCCGGTTCGTAAGGACGCTCGGCCGTGACCTGGCTGGGACCGGCCGCGTCGACTGGAACCTGACTGATGCCGCCGGCAACGCGGCTCGGAATGGCACCTACTTCGTCCGGCTTGTCTCTGCATCGGGCGGAGTCACCGGGAAGCTGGTGGTGGCCAGATAGGCGGGCAGTCGTTGTACGGTAGAGCACTTCTACTGGCGAGCCTTGGAGCAGCCGCGGTTCTCGCCGGCTGCTCCGAGGCCCCGGTGCTGGAGATAAGGCCGACCAACCGGGTCGTGTTGGCCGAGTACTTCACATGGATGCGGTGCGGCTACTGCCC
>CAIVTL010000314.1 GCA_903908785.1 Caldifarciminota bacterium
ACCAGGTCGAGGCGATGACCTTGGGCCAGCGCATCGGCGTAATGAAGGACGGCAAGCTCCTGCAGATAGCCGACTCGATGACGCTCTACAACCAGCCCGTGAATAAGTTCGTGGCCGGCTTCATCGGGTCCCCGCCGATGAACTTCCTCTCCGGCCGCATCGAACGCGGGACGCCGCTGCGGTTCGTCCACCCCGAATTCTCGCTTGAGCTTCCGGCCGCGTTTGACGACCGGCTGGCACCGGCCGTCGGCAAGGCCACGGTGATGGGAGTGCGCCCCGAAGGCATCCGCATCGCCGCTGCCGCAGGGATTCGGACGACGGTCGAGGTCTGCGAACAGATGGGCAGCGAGGTCGTGCTCTATCTCCGGCTCGGCTCCGATTCGCTGGTTGCCAAACTCCCGCCGGACAGCACGCGCCGCCCCGGCGAGACGGTCGAAATCGCCCTGCCGGCCGAGCGCATCCACTTCTTCGACGCCCAGTCCGAACTAACTCTGGTCTAGCTCGGGCGGACGCCGGACCGGAGTCTTACCACCAGGACACCAAAAGACCCGGCTTGAGACACTGGATCATTGGGGCTTGTTTGTGGTTTGGGATTTGGTGCTTGGGGCTTCCCAGCTTCCCGTCAAGGGACGCTGGGCGGCCCCTCCGGCCACCGGTTGAACACGAACAGGAATGTCAGAAACGAACCGAACACGGTCATCAGGAACTGCAGGAAGGGCGACACCACAATCATCAACACCAGCCAACCGATGAGGCTCGGCTTCGGCTCGTAGAGCAACAGCGGCAGGCCCATGTTGCCGGGATTGATGATGGGGTGGAACACCATCGGAACCAGCTTGCCCCACACCACGACCATGATGACGAGCGTGACGAGCGAAGTAAGCAGGGCGTAACGCAGACTCCGCTTCATCGCCCCGGCCTTGCCCGGAACAAAGTGCCACGCCCGCAACGCATTGAACCAGCCGACTGAGAACCCGAGCAGGATGCAGAAGAACGGCACGCCCATGCCCAGCGCCGCACAGAGTCCGTCAATCACCGCATAGGCAATGAAGGCCCCGACCGCGTTCTGGCCGAAGGTCCTGGCGGGGTCATATCGGAAACGCATTCCGGAGTTTACCACAAAGACACAAAGACGCAAAAGAGGCGTGTCGAGTGGTCAAGTGGTCCAGTGGTCGAGTGCCCGGAACCGCTGAAACCCTCTCCGTGACCTCTGTGCCCTCTGTGGTTCATCTATCTCCGATGCCCTGCGAAGAACTCCCATATGACCTCGGTCGCGTCAATGTCGCGCGCGGTCTTGCCGAACCGCGCCACCCGCCGCGCCCCTGACGGCCACGTGTGTCCTCCGCCTTCGACCCGGTAAAGAATCACCTCGCTCGAATCCCGGCCCCCGGAATACCGCTCGCGCACAACCTTGATGCCGTCCTGCGGGTCAACGTCCGGGATTCCCGTTGTCTGCGGCGTCGGACCGCAACTATCCGCCGCGACCCAGAAATCTATCGTCCGCGCCACCGACAGCACCTCGCCGCGCTTGTGGTAGAGCCCGACGCCGCCGCCCTCGTAGGGCACAAGAGGGTCTTTGGTTCCATTGATTGCCAGCACGGGCACCGGCCTCGATGGTCGGGCTGATACGGCCAGCGGTTCCGGCATCGACGCCGCCACCGGCGCAATAGCCGAAATCCGGTCCGCAAGGTCGCAACCCAGCCTATGACACATCATCCCGCCGTTGGAAATGCCGGTCGCGTACACTCGCTCGGCGTCAACGTTCAGGTCTTTGACGAACCGGTCTATCAGGGCGGAGATGAACCCGACGTCGTCAACGCCTTCCCGTTGCGATTTGAACCGGTGGACCTGCCGGTCGTCGTTCCAATGATGGTTGACGGCATCAGGGTAGCAGACGACGAACCCGGCCGAGTCGGCCTTGACGCTGAACCCGGTAAGCTTCGCCACCTTGGCCCCGTCGCCGCCGCCGCCGTGAAGAACGAACACCAGAGGCCACTGCTTCGCCTGGTCGAAATCCCTGGGTACGTGCAGCA
>CAIVTL010000315.1 GCA_903908785.1 Caldifarciminota bacterium
CCCAGCGCGGCGCGATGCGCGGTGCCGGCGGTAAGGTTGTACACCAGCCCGGTGACAACCATGGCCAGGCCGCCGCCGGCGCTGGACGTCGTCAGGTACGGCACGGCCGGCGCTTCATTGCGCACCAGCGTGCGGCCGGTCAGGCGTTCCAACCCGCGGAGCGCGAGCAGCACGCCCACGGTCACGTCCTCGTGGGGCTTCTCGACCGTGGTCGGCGTCTCGTACCGGAAGCAGCGCCAGGCGCCGGCCTGATTCAGAAACAGCAGCGCCTTAGTCGTGGTGCTGCCGACGTCGGTAATGCAGAACTCATTCGGAGCCAACGGAAAGTGCATCTCTGCCATATTGACCTCCGCTTACATATTGCCCGGCAATGGCCGGATGTCAACATTCGTTCGCCTCGAAGTCCCGAACGGAACCGCCAAGGGCTGCAAAGCCAGAGTGGAAAGGACAACGCAAGGAGGAGAGAGGAAATGGCCAAGGGGGAAGCGGAGAGGACGTTTGCGGTCAGTAGAGATGCCGGCCGGGAATCTGCGTAATCTGCGGATAGTTAGTGCTGGATGACCAGCTTGGTCGTCGCCTCCGTGTCGTCGGACACCATGAAGTAAACACCGGCGGGGATGCGGCGGATGTCGTTCGGACCGGGCTCTAGTTGCGCGACCTTGCGGCCCGTGACGTTGATGAGCGTGTAGCGACCCGCACCCGGAAGCCGGAGAACGTTACGCACGACCGTTGGCAGCGCCGGTCGATGCAGTCTTGTTGCACCCGGGCCGGCCAGGCCGACGTGGGCGTTCAGTTGTTCTGAGAACACATCCCAGTTGTCACGCATGTATGCCTGCCAGACGACGAGGAAGCCTTGTTCTGCCGGGCAGGCGCGCGGGTGTTCGGCGTAGAGGTTGCCGGAGGTTACGGGCTGTTCCACCGACCATGTCCGGCCCCGGTCTTCGCTGAACCGGGAGTAGATTTCCGAGTGTCCGTCGCGATAGTCAACCCAGACCAGGGCGAGGGTTTCACCTTTGCAGGCGACGTGCGGCTGCCAGGCGCCGGCGGGACTGGCGACCAGCGTGAGCGTGTCGAACGTGCCTGCGGCCGAGTCCTGTCGGCCGTACATGATGCGCCACGCGCCGCCGGAGTTCTCTTTGCGGGCCCAGAAGATGTGGACCGCGCCGGAGTCGTCCACGACCAGTTCCGGGTCGTAGTCGTAGTTGGGTGTGGCCGAGTCGTCGTTGACCACCCAGGTTGTTGTCCATGAGTCGCCACCATTGGTTGAGCGCCAGTAGCCGATGTCGAAGTCCTGGGTCTGATATACGGACGCCGCCATGTGGTAGTTCGAGCCGTCGTCAACCATCGAGACGTGGATGCCCTGCTTGCCGTTCGCCTCGACCGGGCCCGGCCGCCACGTCGAGCCCGCGCCCCGGTTGTTAAAGAAGATGCCGTTGCGCGGGTTCTGCCATGTGAACTGGCCGGAGGCCCACCACGCCACGCCGAACCGGCCGTTCCGGACCGTGACCGGCGCGTGATACGAGCCCATGCCCGAGTCGAGCAGCGATGCATAGCTCCAGGTGCCGCCCTGGTCGCCGCTGGTCGCAAGCCACGGATACCAGAGATAGGTCGTATCCATGCGGCGCGGTTCGACCGAGTCAATATAGTTGGCGTGTTTGCCGAAGCCCATGCCCGAGACAATCAGGCTGTCGTCGGCCGCGACGCGCGCGTACCACATCTGGCTGTCCGATGCCGGGTAGTTGAACAGGGCTTGCGCCGGGTCCCACGTCGCACCGTTGTCCGTGGACTTGCGGAACATGACCTGCCAGAAGCCCGGGGTCTTGTCCGTCCACACGCAATAGAGGTTGCCGTCGCGGTCGGCGCAGATGTCCGGGTCACGGGAGAAGCCGGCGTTGTTGCTCAGGTTGACCGCATCGGTGGCCTTGCCGCCCGGTTCCGGCACCGGCCGGAATGTTGAGCCGTCCGCGAAGAGTTCGTCCATTACGTCACCTTCGGCAAACGGGACGGGGAACTGAAGCATCGCCGCGACCGTGGGCAGGATGTCAATTTGGTCACGGGCATTGTCCGTGACCACGCGGCCCTGGGCGATGCCCGGACCCAGCGCGAGGAAGCAGACGTGCCGCGAGCCGTGGTCCCACTCGCCGTGGGCCTGGAATCCGCCGTGAGCATCATCGTGCCGGCCGTGGTCGCTGGTGATGATAAGCACGGTCTTGTCACGGTAGAACGTGTCGGTGTAGGGCGGAATCGCCTGGATGTGCTTGTAGAACTCATAGACAATCGAGTCCGCATTCCGAATCGCCTGCAGGTAGTTCGCCAGCGTGTCCGCATGTCCGTAGTGGTCAACGTCGCCGAGGTTAACCATCACCAGCCTCGGGTGCAGTGAGTCCATCATCCGGTGCACGCGCTGCGAGCAGAAG
>CAIVTL010000316.1 GCA_903908785.1 Caldifarciminota bacterium
CAGGAAGACCCGGCCGTCGCGTTCGACGGCGTGAACTTCCTTGTGGTTTGGGCGGACTGGCGCAGCGATTCGTCCAGCGGGGTCTACGCGACGCGCGTGTCGCCGCAGGGCGTGGTGCTCGACCCATCCGGCATCGCCGTCTCGACTGCCGGAAGCGACCAGCAGTATCCTGCCGTCGCCTTTGACGGCACAAACTTCCTTGCGGCATGGGTAGATAACCGCGACTCCGGCTACGACGTCTTCGCGGCGCGGGTCACACCGCAAGGCGCCGTGCTCGACCCGACCGGCATCGCGGTCTCGACCGCCTCCGGAACGCAGTCGTCTCCCGCCGTGGCCTTCGACGGCGTGAATTCGCTCGTAACCTGGAGTGACCGGCGCAGCGACCCGTCCGGGGACATCTATGCGGCGCGAGTGACGCCGCAAGGCACGGTGCTCGACCCGACCGGCTTCGCAGTCTCGACCGGCTCCGGAGCGCAGTCGTCTCCCACCGTGGCCTTCGACGGCACGAACTCGCTTGTGACCTGGACGGACTGCCGAAGCGACCCGTCCGGGGACATCTATGCGGCGCGCATAACGCCGCAGGGAACCGTGCTCGACCCGTCCGGCATTGTGGTCTCGGCCGCTGCCAACACGCAGGAGTCCCCGTTCGTTGCTTTCGACGGCGCGAGCTTCCTTGTGGCCTGGTACGACCTTCGCAGCACCAACTACGCCGACGTCTATGCGGCGCGGGTGACGCCGCAGGGCACGGTGCTCGACCCGTCCGGTATCGCGGTCTCGACCGCCGAAGGATACGAGGACGCCGAATGCGTCGCGTTCGACGGCACGAACTTCTGGGTGACCTGGAGCGACTATCGCAGCGGTTCTGCAGACGGCGACATCTACGCGGCGCGGGTCACGCCGCAAGGCACTGTGCTCGACACGTCCGGCATTCCGGTCTCGAGCGCCCCGGGAGACCGGTACAACTCCGCTGTCGCCTTTGGTGGAACGAACCTGCTTGTGACGTGGGAGGACTACCGCAACAACCCGTACGAGCCTGACGTCTACGCGGCGCGGGTGACGCCCGCAGGCACGGTGCTCGACCCGCAGGGCATTCTGGCCACGTTGGCTATCGGCTGGCAGGAGTACCCGGCCGTCGCCTTTGACGGCGCGAACTTCCTTGTGAGTTGGGCCAACGGACGCAGCGACTCGACCCGCGCCGTCTACGCGGCGAGGGTGACGCCGCAAGGCGCGGTGCTGGATTCCACGGACATAGCGATTTCCACCGACCCGGGCTGGCACTCCGACCCTGCCATCGCCTTTGACGGCGTGAACTACCTTGTCACGTGGATGGACTACCGCAACGGTTCATACGGCGACATCTACGCGACACGGGTGACACCGCAGGGCACGGTGCTGGACCCATCCGGCATTCCCGTCACGACCGACTCCGGCGACCAATTGTATCCGACCATCGCTTTCGACGGGACGAACTATCTTGTGACCTGGATGGACGATCGCAGCGGCTCGACCTACGACATCTACGCGGCGCGGGTTGCGCCCGATGGCACGGTGCTTGACCCTTCGGGCATTCTGGTCTCGGCCGCCGCGGACTACCAGTCGTATCCCGCCGTTGCTTTTGGCGGGGCAAACTACCTTGTGACATGGATGGACTACCGCGGCGGTTCGGATTATGACATCTTTGCGGCGCGGGTGAGCCCCGGAGGTGCAGTGCTCGACACGGCAGGCATCGCGGTCTCATCGGACACGAACGACCAGTTGTACCCGGCCGTCGCCTTTGACGGCACGAACTTCCTTTTGAGTTGGACCGACGAGCGCAGCGACTGGCAGGGCGACATCTACGCGGCGCGGGTGAGCCCGCAAGGCGCGGTGCTCGACCCGGCAGGCATCCCGGTCTCGACCGTCGAAGGCGAGCAGCAGTATCCCGACGTCGCGTTTGACGGTACGAATTCTCTCGTGGCCTGGGGGGATTATCGGAGCGGCTCGACCTTCGACATCTACTGTGCGCGGGTGACACCGGCCGGCGTGGTATCGGACAGCGGGCCGGCCGTCAGGCAGGATGGCGACCAGGTGGGTCCGGCGCTTGCGCGCGGCACCGGAAGCCAGTTGTTCCTTGCATACATGGGCTGGGCCGGGACCGTCGGCGGCAGGACCTACAACACCGACCGCATCTGGGGCACGTTCGGGCCATTTCCGGGAGTGCAGGAAACGCCGAACGCCGAGGTGCGCACGACAAGACCGTTGCCGACCATCGTCCGCGGCGTGCTGTTCCTTCCAGAGGCGAGAGGCGAGAGTCGAGAGTCGAGCGGCGAGTTGCTGGACGTCTCGGGGCGCAAGGTGCTTGACGTTCGCCCCGGCGCGAACGACGTGAGCCGGCTGGCACCCGGAGTCTACTTTGTCTCGCAACGCAGGACCAGGAACGAAGAACCCAAGACGATGAAGATCGTAATCCAGGACTGAGGTGGAACGATGAAGAAGCTCTATCTACTGTTGGCTGTCGGCTGTTGGCTGTCGGTTGCCTCGGCCGATTCCCTCAACTGCCGTTTGGTCGGTAGTTGGCCCTTCGGTTTTTCCCGGGCGGTCGCGCTGGACTCGGCGCGAAACCTTGCGTTCCTCGGGTCCGGCGGTGGCGGGTACGTGCTTGACGTGTCGAACCCGGTCCAGCCGGTGAAACTGTCTGAGGCAATTCACACCCGAGGATTCGTCGATGGACTTGCCTTTGCCGCTGACCGGCTGTACATCGCCGACGGCGGTGCCGGGCTCGAGGTCTGGGACGTTTCGGTTCCGGCCGGCCCCCAGCGACTCGGCGCCTGCGCCACACCGGGCCCGGCCTGGGGCGTTGCCGTGGCCGGCAACCATGCGTATATGGCCGATGATACTTTCGGCCTGCGCGTGATTGATGTCAGCGACCCGGCTTACCCGCAGGAAGCCGGGTACTACGACACACCGGGCAGGGCCCTCGGCGTTGCCGCGGTCGGCAGCTATGCCTATGTGGCGGACGGCTTGTCCGGGCTGCGTGTCATAAGCGTCAGCGACCCGGCTCAGCCGCAGGAAGTCGGATACTACGACACACCGGGTTATGCCACCGGCATTGCCGTGGTCGGCAACTATGCTTATGTGGCGGATGGCTCATCCGGGCTGCGCATCGTAAGTGTCAGCGACCCGGCTAACCCGCAGGAAGTCGGATACTACAATACGCCGGGCACTGCCACCGGTATTGCCGTGGCCGGCAGCTACGCGTATGTGGCGGACGGCAATTACTCCGGGCTGCGCGTAGTCGATGTCAGCGACCCGGCTAACCCGCAGGAAGTTGGGCACTGTGTCACCCCGAACACGGCCGAGGGCGTTGCCGTCGTCGGCAACTATGCCTATGTCGTGGACCTTTTCTTCTCCGGTCTGTGCGTGATTGATGTCAGCGACCCGGCTAACCCCCAGGAAACCGGGTACTTTGTCACGCCGAGCCAGGCCGATGGCATGGCCGTGGTCGGCAGCTATGCTTATGTGGCGGACGGTTCACCAGGGCTGCGCGTGATTGATGCCGGCGACCCGGCTCACCCGCATGAAGTCGGTTACTGCGACACGCCGGGTTCTGCCACCGGCGTTACCGTAGCCGGCAGCTACGCGTATGTAGCGGACGGGGATTCCGGCCTGCGCGTGGTCGATGTCAGCGACCCGGCTCACCCGCAGGAAACCGGGTACTGCGCCACGCCGGGCTATGCCTATGACGTTGCCCTGGCCGGCGACTACGCGTATGTGGCGGACGGAGACTCCGGGCTGCGCGCGATTGATGTCAGCGACCCGGCTCACCCGAGTGCAGTCGGGCAGTGTACCACGCCGGGCACCGCTTTTCACATCGCCTTGGCCGGTAAGTTTGTGGATGTGGCGGACTTCGGTTCCGGCCTGCGCGTGAGTGATGTCAGCGACCCGGCGAACCCGCCGGAAGTCGGGCACTGTGCCACGCCGGACCTTGCCGCCGGCGTTGCCGTGGTCGGCAACCATGCTTACGTGGCGGCTGGCTCATCCGGGCTGCGCATCATAAGTGTCAGCGATCCGGCTAACCCGCAGGAAGTTGGGTACTGTGCCACGCCGGGCAGGGCCCTCGGCGTTGCCGTGGCCGGCAGCTATGCCTATGTGGCGGACGGCTTGTCCGGGCTGCGTGTCATAAGCGTCAGCGACCCGGCTCAACCGCAGGAAGTCGGACACTACGACACACCGGGTACTGCCGCCGGCGTTGCCGTAGCCGGCAGCTACGCGTATGTGGCGGACGAAGCAACCGGGCTGCAGATTATCCAGTTCCTGGGCGCAGGAGTTGAAGAAGGCAAGCTGCTTGCCACCGACCGCCTGCCGCCGACCGCCACCATCGTCCGCGGCGTGCTGTTCCTTCCAGAGTCGAGAGGCGAGAAGCGAGAGGCGAGAAGCGAGCTACAGGACATCAGCGGTAGAAAGGTCACGGCGCTGCATCCCGGCGCAAACGACGTGAGCCGGCTGGCACCGGGGGTGTACTTTGTGAGGGGCGAGGGGCGGGGGACAGGGGCTGTGGGCCCGACGCGCAAGATCGTGATACAAGGATGGGGGGCATGGTGAGACAGAAACAGGAGACCAACATGAGCGAGGAGATGAGCGATGGCAAAGCCTAAGATCCGAGGATCCGGGACGAAGGAGAAACCCTGGGTTCTGAAGACGCCGAGCGGGTCGTCTGAGTTCCTGATGTACCGTGACGAGGCAGCGGCCCCGCCCGCCCTCGTGTGCCAGGTCGGGACGACCCAGCTCCGTTACCACCTACGTTGCATCGAGGACCTGCATGCGATGCTCAGGACGCGCGGCGACTGGATGCTGCTGGGCAGCGCGGATGAACAGAAGCCGGCCCCCGCCGGTTCCGTCGAGGCGTGGGGTCGCTCGTCGAAGAACCCGGTCGGCGGCTGGTACGGGTTGAAGAAGGGCCTGCGCGGCCGGTTCGGAATGTACGTGCCGCCCCTGCTTGAAGCCCTTGGCCTTGCGGAAGTCGAGCACAACCCGAAGAGTAACCGCATGCGGGCGTTGTAGACGCGCCCCGGCCCGAATGACGTGTGGAGTCTCGCTCCGGGCGTCTACTTCCTGTGGGAAGCGCAAGCTCAAGCCCAAGCACAAGCCGTCCGCAAGGTGCTGGTCCTGCACTAGACCGCTGGACCACTGGACCACTAGACCACATGCGGGAGCCCGCCGCGCTTGACCGAGGGGCCGGAACCGGCTAGCATTAGCGGTATCGAGTAAACACCGTGTTTGTTCTGTAATCTCCTCACAATAATCGCCTTGGTCGGACAGACCGGGCTTGTGCGCGGAACGGTAGCGGACAGCGCTTCGGGCGAAGCCGTTGCCGGGGCGAGCATCGTGCTGGTCGGCGGCGCGGCCGGGGTTTCGACCGGCGAGAACGGCGCGTTCGTGCTTGGGCCGCTCGCGGCCGGGGCGTGCCGGCTGGCGGTGAGTCACATCGCGTTCGAGCCCGAAACCGTCGCGGTTGACGTGCCGGCCAACGGCGTGGCCAAGGTAGCGTTCCGGCTGAGGGTGAAGGTGATTCCGGTCCAGGGTGTGGACGTGACCTCGCGGCGCGGGGAGGAGAAAGTCAGCGTCCGCGAAATCAGCTCGGAGCAGTTGTCGCGCAACGCGGGCGGGTTCGCGCAGGACCCGGTGCGCTCGCTCAGCTTCCTGCCCGGGGTCGGGACGAGTTCGCGCGGGGAGTGGAGCGGGACCTACGCGGTGCGGGGCGGCGAGACCGACGAGAGTTCGGTCTGGTTCGGCAACACCGAGCTGCTCTGGCCCTACCACCTGCTCGGGTTTTCGTCGGTCATTAACCCGGACATCGTTGACAAAGTGTCGTTCTATCCGAGCGTGTTCCCGTCGCGCTACGGCGGCGTGCTGTCGAGCGTGGCGGTGATGAAGCCGAAGAAGCTCGCGCACGGCGAGGGGTTCTGGGCGTACGACCCGATGAATATGAAAGGTGCCTACGTCGGCAACCTCGGGGACATCGACTTCCTCGCTTCGTACCGCCGGACGTTCTACTACGTCATATTCGGGCCGATGGGCGCGGGGACGAACAGCCGGCCCTCGTATTCGGACCTGACCGGGCAGGTGAGCCTGCCGGTCTACGGCCCGCACCGGCTGCGGGTGAGCGTGGTTAACGGTACCGACCACATCGTATCCGACCTGCTGGGCGTGACCGAGGAGATGTCCGAGTCCGGCACGTCGATGTCCGCGGACGTCGAGTCGAACTTCGGCTCGACCCAATCCGACCTGACGCTCTATTCGAGTTCGCACGACTTCACCTTGACGCCATCGGTCTGGTGGGGCACGGCTCTCACCCGGCAGCAGGAGTACGGGCTGCGCTGGGACGTCACGAGTGCCCTGACCGACGAGCTCGAACTCGACTGCGGGGCGGAGTACGGCCGGGCCGGGTTCGCGGGTAACCTGCTGTCGCCGGTCAAGCTCGAACGCGCGGACAACACCGCCGCGCTCTACGCCGCGCTCGGTATCCGGCCGGTGAAGTGGGCCGGGCTTGACCTCGGCGTCCGGTACGAAGACGTGCGCTGGGCCATGGACAAGACCGTGCAGCCGAGAGCCGTGCTGAGCCTGTTCCTCGGCGACCACCTTACAGTGAAGGCCGGATACCGGCGTCACTACCAGGATTCCTACAGCTTCCTGCGTAACTCGTGCGCGTCGTTCGTGTTCGACCAGCAGTACGACGACTACCGGCTGTTCGAGAGCGGGGCGCTGGGGGCCAAGCGCGCCGACCATTACTCCGTGTCCGCCGAGTTCAAGCTCTCGCGGAACCTGAAGGGTTCACTCGAAGGGTACGTCAAGTCGTATTCGGAACTGCCGACGTGGCAGACCGACGCACAGGGCGGGATTATCAACGTCGGCAACCAGGGGCTCGGAACGGCACGGGGCGTCGAACTGGTGCTGGAGCACGCGCCGATCGCGGGTTTCAGCGGCTGGCTGACCTATGCGCTCGCGTCGTGCCGTAAGCAGCAGGGCACGGATACGATGATGTACTGGGATACGTACGACCGCAGGCACTCGCTGAACTTCGTGCTGGCCAAGACCTTTGGCCCGGACTGGTCCATGACCGCGACGTTCCACCTCAACACCGGCGCTCCCTACACGCCGCTGCTCTACACGCAGACGCCCAACGGCGTGGGTGGCGCGGACTTAAACCACGGCCACTCGCCGTTCGTGATTGTGGGGGAGAAGAACTCGGCCCGCGTGCCGCTCTACCACCGGTTGGACATCAAGCTCTCGCGCGAACTGCCCAACCTGCCCCTGCACCCGCACATGTACATCGAGATTCTCAACGTCTACAACCGGCAGAACGCATACAACCTGATTCAATTCGAAGACCGCGACGGCGAAATCGTCACCGGCCAGTCCACCGGCATCGCCTTCATCCCCCTAATCGGCATCGGCGGCAGGTTCTAGGAACCGAAGCCGGACCCTTACCACAAAGACAAAATATTTATCATGGGATGTTGGTATAACAAATCTTGCATATTGTTTACTTGAAAAAATAAATGAAACTGAA
>CAIVTL010000317.1 GCA_903908785.1 Caldifarciminota bacterium
CAGCAAGGGCCGTCTCCAGCAGATACACGAGCGCCCGTACCAGGTACAACATGTTCCTCACCTCCCTTCCGATGTTGACCGTCAACAACCGCACCAGCGCGGGCGGTATCCGGCAGCGGGACACCGCCCGCAGTTCGCCTCCGTCTCCGGCTGTCAGCCGAAAGCTGTGAGCCGTAAGCCGTCTCATGGCGCGACCGGAGCGCTCACGTTAAAGACGTCGGTCCGAATGGCTTGCAGGACGGCCTGCGTGAGGCCGCGTGCAACCCACTTCGCAATTAATACGGCTGCTGCTTGCGCCGCTGACTCGCCGGACATCTCCCGGCGAATCATGGCCCACATCTCGCGTCCGAAGCAGAGGTAGAACGGGTATTGGATGACCGAGACGCCCGACGCATCGCAGGTCTGCTTGACCTGCTGCTCCATCGAGGCCAGTGAGACCTGCACCGACTCCATGTGCTGGAGCATCTTGGGCCGCTTCTCGGTGAGGATGGCGTGGACGCGTTCGAGGTTGAACTTCTCATCCCAGTTCGCGATTCTTTTGACCGGGTCAATAGGCATGGTAATCACCTCCTTCAGCCTGAGTTAGTGACGCCGGTTTCACATTCGCTGCCTCTGTGTCCGGTTCTCCAGATTGTCAAAGAGCGCTTGGTTCTCGCCCTCATATGTATATACGCACGGAATCCCGAAAGTGACGAAGAAAAAACCCGGCTGCATGAGCCGGGTCTTTGTCTTCAGCGTCCAGTCCCCTACCCCCCTCTTGTTCGTGTCTCCGGGTCGAGCAGCCGGGCAAGGTCCACGTTCGGGTACTCAGCCCGCAACTGCTCTACCTCGGCGCACAACCGCACTACTGACTCCATGGCCGGCCTCAGCTTGTCCGCCGAGCCCGGCACGCGCTTCAGATACTCCTCCACATTCGGGTCCTTCCCGTCCCTTGCCGCCTCGAAGAAGTCGCCGAACACGTCCAGTTCCTCATCGGTATAGTCCTGTTCGGATGCAACCCTGTGTACATTCTTCACAACACCTCCGTTCGAACCGGTACCGTCGTTCTACAACTTTTCACGCAGCTCAGTGACCGCAGCCATGGCCAGGTAGCGCGCCTTCCGCTCGGTGCAGCGGAGTTCGGCCGCAATCACGCGCCACGGCTTGCCCTTCACCGCGAACCCGAGCAGGGCACGCCGCTTCATCGATTCGAGCTTGCGCACCGCCCGGCGCAGCCGGGTCCGCTGCTGCTTGGCCTCGTATAGCTCCGCCGGCCCGGCGACCGTCGGCGCATCGTCCTCATCCATCGCGTCCAAGCTCTCCGGCTCGTGCTTCAGTTGCCGGAAGTAACTCATGGCCAGGTTGTGGGCGATGGTGTGCAGCCACGTACAGAAGCTGCTCTTTGCCGGGTCAAACCGGTCCAGCCGGTCATTGGCCCGGAGAAACACGCACTCGGTCATTTCATCGGCCAGCGCCGCGTTCCTGACCAAGTCGTACAGCCAGCGGTGGACTCGGCGCTCAAACCTTTGCATGAGCACCGCAAAGTCCACCTTTCCCTCCATTACCCCTCCCACCAGTTCGCTATCTGACATCCTACGCCTCCAGATGTAGACGTTAGACTGTCGCCGCTAACCGGTGGCAGTACCGCGCGGGACCAGCGACCGGGCGCGCCGATAGATGCCCGGTTCTGTCCTGGCCGTCAGCCCCGTGCCGAACAATCGAACACCGGGCATCCCATACAATTCTAAGTCCGTTCCGGTGGCGGCGCAAGTGTCGGAATCGGGCCGGTCAGGTCCAGTTCGAAGACCTCCATCGCGACCATCTCCAGCACCTTCCGTATCAAACCGCGCGCTGCCCAGACCTCAAGCTGCATCCGGGCTTCGCTGCGCAGCACGTCATACGCGCCGACGTGCGCCTTCAACCATGCCAGCTTCCGCCCGTAAGCGTAGTAGGACACGAACCAGATCGTGCATACGCCCTCACGGCAGAGCACCGAGGCCACTGCAGAGCGCACCGCCTCATTGCTCTCCTGTCCCCGGCGGAACGCCTCGACCTGCCGCTCGCGGTCGCAGTCCACGCGGGCCGGCATCTTGCCGGTGCGCAGCTTCAACTCGTACTTCTGACAGACACTGTCGATGCTCTTTGGCATCGTACACCTCCTGTTACCACTGTCGCTCCCGAATCACGGCCTGTCCCACGAGCCACAACAAGTGGCCGTGCAAGCCGCGCTCAAAATGCTTCTGCACCACCCGCTTCGTGCCCCGTTCAAAGTCCGGCACCGGAGCGTGACGGACCGTACGTGCAAACTCGCGAACGAACGCGAGATACGCCTGTTTCTCAGGACACTCCGGCACGAACTCATCCACAATCTCCCGCAGTCTTTGCTCGTGCGGGCTCTCGTGGTGCGGCGGGTGACAATTTCGTCTGCTCATATCTTTGCTCTCATATGTATATACGCACGCCACCCCCCAAAGTGACGAAAAAAGTTGTGTCCGGGGGATGCTGAAGTAGTGCCCGCTGGGCCGTTGGGGCGGTGCTTCCCCCAAGCCCTGCCCCAGCCCTTGCCCCAAGCCCTGGCCCAGCCCCTGCCCCAGCCCTTGCCCCAGCCCCTGCCCCAGCCCCTGCCCCAGCCCTTGGCCCAGCCCCTGCCCCAAGCCCTGGCCCAGCCCTTGCCCCAAGCCCTGGCCCCGCCCTTGCCCCAAGCCCTGGCCCCGCCCTTGCCCCAAGCCCTGGCCCCGCCCCTGCCCCAAGCCCGGGCCCAGCCCCTGCCCCAGACCTTGGCCCAGCGCGGCTAGCCAGCCACCGTCCTTGACTTTCGGCCCGTTTCGCGCCAGATTTAGCCAATGCTCGTGGACTGGCTGCTTCTCGCGCTCACCTACCTGTGGGCGGTCTTCTGCGTTTCGGTGGGCGTCTGTGCCCTGACCATGAAAGACCACTCCTCGCGCCTCGTCTCATTCTCTGCCGGAACCTCCGCCCAAACCGGCGAACGGCGGAGATCCGAAAAGATATGTACCCGGCAATCAGCTTGACTTGATTGAGCACGAAGCTATTCTAAGCAGCTATGGAGTTGAGCGACCGCGACAAAGAAATAGTCAAAGGCTACGTTGACCGGGGCGAACCGCTGCCGGCCAAGTACAAGCTGCTGCTGTTTGAGGACGCACCCGAGGTCGAGCTCGTCTGGCAAGGCAAGACCAGCGAAGTCACCAACGTCGTCCTCCCGTTCCAGTCCATCGAGCACATCGACGAACCTCGTGCTGAAATCGGCAAGCAGCACGACACGCTGTTCGCATCCGACTCTCGCGGCCGGCAGTCCTCGGGCTGGACCAACAAACTCATCTGGGGCGACAACAAGCTCGTCCTTTCCTCGCTCAAGAACGGCCCGCTCCGCCACGAAATCGAGGCCGCCGGTGGCCTGAAACTTATCTACATCGACCCGCCCTTCGACGTCGGGGAGGATTTCTCGGTGGACATCGGCGTGGGAGATGGGGACTCCATCACGAAGGAGCCGAGTGTCATAGAGGAGCTTGCCTACAGGGACACGTGGGGGCGCGGCACTGGTTCATACCTGGGCATGATGCATGAACGCCTCTTGCTCATGCGTGACATCCTGTCCAGCAGCGGCTGCCTATACGTGCATGTGGGCTGGCAGGTTTCGGCTGCAATACGGACGTTGCTCGACGAGGTGTTCGGGCCGGAGGGGTTGGTGAACGAGATCGTCTGGAAGCGGGCATTCGGCCACGGGAACATCGGTCAGGGGGCTCGGCATTTTGGTCCGCTTCACGAGGCGATATTGCTCTACGCAAAGACGCCGGAATATGTGTTCAACCTCCTGTACGCTCCCTATGACCAAGGCTACGTCGAGGGGTTCTACAGACATGAGGAGCCTGGCACCGGGAGAAAGTATCAGCTCACCTCGACAACCGGCCCTGGTGGTGCCTCCAAGGGAAACCCATTCTACGAGTTCCTCGGGGTCAAGCGGTACTGGCGCTATTCCCGCGAGAAGATGCTGGAACTCCATCGGCAGGGTCGCATCGTCCAGACGAAACGTGGAACCGTGCCGCGCTACAAGCGGTATCTGGACGAGATGTCGGGCATGCCGCTCCAGGACATTTGGACCGACATTACGCCGGTCATAAGTCAGTCGGATGAACTGCTAGGATACCGAACTCAGAAACCGGAGGCGCTGCTGGAGCGCATCATCAAGGCCTCGTCGAATGAGGGCGACTTGGTGGCGGATTTCTTCCCTGGCTCAGGGACGACCTTGGCGGTTGCGGAGAAGCTGGGTCGTAAGTGGATTGGCTGTGACATCGGCAGGTTTGCCATTCACACCGCGCGGAAGCGGCTGATTGGAGTGCAGCGGGAGCTAAAGGACGCGGGGAAGTCGTACCGGGCGTTTGAGATTCTGAACCTCGGGAAGTATGAGCGGCAGTATTTCATCGGCATAGACCCGAGCCTGCCTGAGGAGCAGAAG
>CAIVTL010000318.1 GCA_903908785.1 Caldifarciminota bacterium
CGAATCGCGGCAGCGGTCTTGGAGGTCGAGAGGATTTCATAGCCGGCAGCGGCAAGCGCGCGGGCCAGTTCAATGATGCCGGTCTTGTCCCAGACTGAAATGATTGCGCGGCGCTGAGCCAACTACGCCCCGAACTTCTTCAACTTGAGGGCGTTTGCCAGCAGCAACTGCATCAGTTTCACCGAAGGCATGTGCCCGAGGCTGCCGTGCACGCACGCCCTCTCCCCGAACTCTTCAACTACCAGTTGGGGCCGGACGTACGCCGAGTTCAGGAGCACTGGCACCGAATGCCAGGAGTGCCCGGCCATTACCGCCGGCGTGGAGTGGTCGCCGGTGATGCACAGCACGTCGAGCTTCAGCGCCAGCAGTTGCGGCAGTATCTCCTCGTCGAACGTCTCGATGAACTCCTGCTTGGTGTCGAACCTGCCGTCCTCGCCTGCCTTGTCGGTTTCCTTGAAGTGCAGAAAGAAGAAGTCGTACTCGGGCAGGTGCAGGCGGAGCGCGGCCAGCTCGCTGTGCCACGTGGAGCCCGCTTCAAGTACGTCCATGCCGACCAGCCGGGCGAGTCCGCGGTACATCGGGTAGGTCGCGATGCAGGCCGGCGTCAGCTTGAACCGCTCGCGCAGCGAGGGCAGTACGGGCGGCAGGGCCAGCCCGCGCAGCAGCACACAATTCGCCGCCGCACGTTCACGCAGCAGTTCGGCGCAGCGGGCGATGAACGCGTTGGCGACGCGCGCGGACTTCGCCGCTGCCGGGCTTGCCAGCTCGACCGGTGCGGGACGCAGGCCGTCATGCTGCGGGTCGGAATCGGTCAGACCGTCGCCAAGGCCCGGGCCGCGGAACACGACGACGAAGCGGTGTCCGATGCCGGGGCGGACGATTACTTCTATGTCCTCAAGGCGGGGTATCTCTTTCTGCAGTCTGGCGCAGAGTTCCTCGCAGAGTTCGGTCGCAATCCGGCCGGCACGGCGGTCGGTCAGCGTGCCATCGCTGCCAGTCGTGGCGAAGTTGGCGCGGCCGCAGAGGTCCTCGGGCTTGATGGCCAGCCCGACGCCGAGCGCCTCCAGCACTCCTCTGCCGACCTGGTGTGCCAGCGGGTCATACCCGAATAGCGCCAGGTGGGCCGGCCCGGAACCGGGGGTGACGCCGATGTCAATCGGCGTAATCAGGCCCAGTGCGGACCGCGTCGCCAGCTTGTTCAGGTTCGGGTTCCAGGCCGCTTCCAACTCGGTTTTGTCCTTCTTGTTCGGCAGGCCGCCGAGCCCGTCAATCACGACGAGCAGGATCTTCTGTTCGCTCTTGACCGCAAGGCTCTCAATGAGGTCCATGACTGGTTAATGATATGGACTATCGCCGAAGAGTCAAGACGAGTGAACTGCGGAGATTGGCGACTTCCGATTGGCGATTGCCGATTTCCGACCGCCCCGCGGCCTGCAACCTGGGGCTTGTAGCTTGAAGCTATCCGGAATGTCCGGGCTTGGGTCGCACGCCGGGCGGTGGCTTCCGGAAGGTCTCGAACCGGTTCTTGAACCGTTCGCCCCGGTGCGGAAGCAGCCAGACCGGTATCCTGATTGAGCCGCCGTCCTTCAATGCCATCTGCCAGACTTCAGCCCGCCAGTCCTGCATGAGGCCGGCCGGGAAGACCCGGCGCCGGCTGGCGGTCTCGACCCCGGCAATCTCTTCCGGCCGCGCGGTCCAGACAATCTGCAACTGCTCGTCTACCTCTTGCAGAAGGTCGTCGGTGATAATCAGCCGCCTGCCCATCGAGTGCAGGAACCCGCGCGGGTCCGCGAGCAGCCCCATGCTGCCAATCGCCAGCAGCGCCAGCCCCGCGAGGGCAAACGCCAGGGCACCTGCGCCGTCGCCGAAGACAACGGTGAGCCCCAGCACACCAAAGCCCAGAAAGAAACATGCGGCAAGAATTGTCGAATAGCGGTACTCCAGCGGGAGCGCGGAATCGGGCGCAGCGCCGTCAAGCGGCACGACGAAAGACTTCGTTTTATCCCTTTTCATCCCGGTGCGATACAATTCTAGCGGAATTCGGGGAGGAGTCCAGCCAGTACGGGGCGCTACTCGACGGACACGGCCACGCGGATGTCGAAGCCGACACCCCGGGAGACGCCGCGGAACTCGAGCTGGTGCAGGCCGGTGGGCATCGGGCCGCCCATCTGCCAGCCTTCGGAACGGTACGTCGAATCGGCGACCTTTGGCCCGGGAGCGCTTGGGTCCGGCATCGCCGGCTGACCCGGAAACGTGATGGTCAGCGAGTTCAAGGTGACGTCATAGTTGAACGCGTAGGTGAAGCCGGTTGTGTCACCGGACTGCGACCTCGCGCCCGCGGCCGTGACTTCGAGCACGGAGTATCTCGACATCTCGATTTCTCCGGCGTCAACAGTCCAGCCTTTGTACACCATCACCGGATTGCCCGGCAAGCCCGGCTCGTACGGGCCACCGTACACACCGGCAATGTCACCATCACTCACTTTGCCGTCGGCGTCCTTGTCCTGCCACGCCAGCAGGTAATACCGACCCGGCGCGACGACCGGGAACTCAAACGACGCCCGGAAGAACTGCCCGCCCGACTCCGGAACGATGGTGTACACCGCGGCCGAATCCCAGGCAACGCTGTCATGCAGTTCGACCCGCGCGAGCCGCACGTCGCCGTCCTGCCCGGGCTTGAGCGCAAGCCGGCCATAGACCGTGGTGGGAAACTGGCAACCCATCAGCAGGCACAGCCCCGCCAGGGCAACGGCGAATGCCGTCGCCCGCAGTCGCTTGCCGCCCACGCCGCTATCTACCCGCATTGTCAATGTTGCGGAGCGCCTCGTGAACCTGCTGCAACAGCCGCCGGATGCTTGCCTGCCGCTCCTCGGACCGGCGCAGGTAGCTCACGGCCACGTTCTGCTGGACCTCAGACTCAGCCTGGTCTCCCAGCAACACCGCCTTGACTGAGACCTCCGACTTCGAGTAGAAAAAGTACCGGTCATCGGCGTCATCAGCCATGGACTTCACGTAGCGGTCAATGGCGGCGTACAGGACGCTGAGCCGGAAGGCGACGCCGGACTCCGCGGCACGCGAAGCCCTGAACACAACCTCGGCCTGCTGCCGCGCCAGTACAATGTCGTGACGAGCACTGTCGGCCAGGATTACGGCCTTTCTGAACTTCGCGGCCACATCCTCGCCATTCTCGGGCGTTACGGTGCCCTGCGGTGACAGTTCGGTCGCCCGCAGCCATTTCTCAGCCGCCGTGCTCACCAATGTGTCTATGGTCGCCGTTGCCAACTGGGCGACTTCGGCCGCACTGACCTCATGTCGGACTGGAAGCTGCTGGGTGGCCGCCGGTACCGGGGTAGGAGCTATGGACTCAACCGGAGGCAATGTGCGGACCGGCGTCGCCTGGCTGGGCCGGGCCTGGGGCTTGGGTCGATATGTCGCAATCAGGCTGAGCGCCCCCACCACGAGAACCGCGGTGACGACTACCGTAAACGTCTGCACGCGCGCGACCCGCGCGGCCTGCCGCTCGTCCGGCTTGAAAACCAACGCCGGCGGGGCCGCCTTCTGACCGGTAGTACCAACCGGCTGGTCAGGCTGCTTCTTGTCCGGCTGCGGTTCGGTTGCGCTCAATTCAGGTCTTTCAGGTTAAACCATATTACCGCGTTCGGCCAGTGTCAACAACCGCAGTCGCTTGACATCGGACGACCGGTGGCTATCTTGGACTCAGTGAAAAGAACCTACATCATGACTGCCGCGACAGGAACCGGGTGCGGTGACTGAACCGATTGTCCGGACTGCCATCCTATCCCTGCTGGCGGGAGCGGCATGCGGCTCAATCCCGTTTGGCTACATCGCCGGCCGACTGAAGGGAATCGACATCCGCCGCCAGGGCTCGGGCAACATCGGGTCCACTAACGTCCAGCGCACCATCGGCTGGGCTTGGGCACTGCCGGTCCTCCTGCTCGACATCGCCAAAGGACTCGTGCCGACCGCGTTTGCTCAGCCGCTCGGCCTCACGCCGGCGCTGGTCGGCCTGGGCGCAATCCTCGGCCACGTGTTCTGCCCGTGGCTCGGGTTCAAGGGCGGCAAGGGAGTAGCCACAACCGTGGGCGTTGCGGCCTTCCTCTGCCCGAAAGGCTTGCTCGCCGCGCTCGGCATCTACCTGGCGGTGCTCGCAGCGACCGGCTTCGTCTCACTCTCGTCGCTTCTCTTCGCCTGCGCCTTGCCAATCCTGACCGCGCTCATCTACCGACACAACGCCCCGCTGCTGGCATTCACGCTGGGCGTGGCCGTGGTCATCATGGTTCGTCACTGGGCCAACGTCAGGCGTCTCGCTGCCGGCACTGAGCCGCGCCTCGGACTCTGGCTCAAGCTGCTCAGGAGAACATGAAGATCGCCTTCGTCGGAGCAGGCCGCTGGGCGCTGGCCCTCGGCATCAGGCTGGCCGAGAAGAACCTCGGCGTATCGCTATGGGAATTCAACCCGGCAAACCTGGACCGGCTGCACTCAACCCGACGCCATCCAGACCTGCCGGAAAGCGTCACCGTCCCGCCGACTCTGTCGGTGACCGACGACCTTGGCAGCGTGGTCGCCGCTGCCCGGTTCATCGTGTTCGCGGTGCCATCGGACACTCTGGCTGACGTCGTCCGACAGGTAAAGACTCTGAACCCGAAACCGCAGGCACTGGTGACCGTGACCAAGGGTATTGAGCCGAAGACGCTCAAGCGCTTGTCGGTCACCATCAGCGAAGCCCTGCCCGCGCTGCCGGTCGTCGTGCTGGCCGGACCCGGCATCCCTCGCGACGTCGCGTTGGGCGACCCGACCTCGCTGGTCGCGGCCTCAACCAGCGAGACCGCTGCCACAGCGGTCCGGGATGCGTTCACCGGCGGCAACCTCCGCGTCTATTCGCACGGCGACGTCGTTGGCGTCGAACTCGGCGCCGCACTGAAGAACGTCATCGCCATCGCGGCGGGCATCGGCGACGGCATCGGCCTGGGCATCAACGCGAAGGCCGCCCTGCTGACCCGGGGACTGGCGGAAATCACCCGGCTCGGCCTCGCATTCAACGCCAACCCGCTCACTTTCGCCGGCCTTTCGGGGATGGGCGACCTCATCGTCACCGCGTTCTCGGACCACTCGCGCAACCACGCGCTCGGGGTCGCAGTGGGCCGCGGCGAGCAGACCACGGCCGCACTGGCAAAGCTATCCGGAGTTGCCGAAGGCGCGACCACCGCTCGCTCGGCCCGAGCCCTCGCCGGCAGCCAGCGGGTCGAAATGCCGATTACCGAAGAAGTCTGCAAGATTCTGTTCGAAGGTCTGTCTCCGCACGACAGCATGGGTCGGCTGCTCGGACGCAGCCCGAGGCAGGAGATCTGGAAGTGAGCACCACGAAGTTCTATTCGGTGACAGAAGCCTGCCGGAGGCTCGGCATCAAGCCCCACGTCCTGCGCTACTGGGAGCAGGAATTCGAACTCAAGCCCGCACGCAACTCAGCCCGCCGCCGCATCTACACCGAGGCCCAACTCGAACGGCTACAACTCATCAAGCACCTGGTGCGAACCGAGAAGCTGACTGTTCAGGGCGCCCGCCGCCAACTCGCCCGGATGTCCGCTCAACCCGCCGAACCCACAGCCTCAACTGACCACCGCCAAACCCTCCTCTGGCTCAAGAAAGAGCTCCTCTCAATCCGGGCTCTCCTTGAGGTCCAACAGTAGCCGCAGACCGGCCGAGCGACCTGCTCCGCTTGACTGCTGACCGTCTGCCGGTCCCAAGCACCGATCTGGGAGACTGCTCCATGACCACCTGCATGTAGCCGGTGCTGTGACCCAAGTCGAGTTCCCAACGTCACTCGGTTGGATTCAAGGCATCAACAGGTACAGCCGAGCCGGCCATCCGCGGACCGACTGGTTCTACCTCTGAGACCCGCCCTCGTCGTGCGGGGTCGGATTCCCAATGGCCAGCGGTCTCCTTACTATCCCGCGCAGGAACTGAGGGTCCCTCCAATCCCATACCCGTCCGGGTGCTTTGTCAACGTCCACGGGGGAACTGTTCCAGAACTCGGTGGCCCTGTTCATGGCTCCGCTCCCGTTCGTGAATGCGCTGACAAGAACGAGCAGACCGAAGACGGACGCGAGTGCCACTCGGCGCGGACCACGTAGGTCGGATAGTCTCGCGAGCACCGGGATGAGGAAGTAGACGAAGAACGGAACCACATCCGTGAAGTAGCGCGGGCCGTAGCAGTGACCGCCGTACCAATCGGGGAAACTCGAGATGACGAACCAATGCGCGACGACAACGGCCACCAGCAGGCAATCGAGCAGCCGATCTCCCGTCTTCTTTAGATTCGAGACCATGCCGTAAATTGCGAGGAGAAATAGGGGCGAGTACACAAGTAGACCGCGGGAGGGGCTGACGAGATTCCCGGCCAGGCCTTCAAACAGGTGGACTGTCGCGCCCACTTTGTGGGGAGAAAAGTAGGGCGGCAGAATCGCGTGGTAGAGCCACAAGTCGTACCAAACGAACGGAACCACCACCACCAAGCTCCAGGCAAGATACTGCAGGAAGAACCTCCGGTGGCGAACGACGACGAAGAAGGTCAGGACGATGATGGACAGAGCGTTTGTCGGACGGATGACAAAGGAGAAAGCGAGTGGGATACTGGCGAACTGCACGAGGAATGGTCTCTCACGGGCCTTCAGTATGAGCAGCAGGGCGACCGCCAGCATCAACATGGA
>CAIVTL010000319.1 GCA_903908785.1 Caldifarciminota bacterium
ATACCCACGCTGGGCAAAACGGGCGTCGTGAGCGTCTACTTCCCGCTTGGTATGATGAATCAGCGCTTCAGCTTGGGCAACTACGAGTCCTATCAGGACCGGGAGTACATTGCCGGCACTCGGGAGAGAATGGCGTCTGCGAGTCCGGCGGACGCCCTCCTCAGTGGCTTCGCGTCTTTCCTGGAGACGAAGACGAATGAACCAGTACTGAAGGTCGGGGCCTACGCCGCGACTAGCAAAGAGGACACGCTTCCGTTCGGTCTGCACCTGCTTAGAAAGCGGGGGCCGCCCAAGTGTTCCGAACTGTCCCAGGCGGAGGGATTAAAAACGCTCTTCGTCCTGCGGACCGTCGGCTGTCTGAACGGCCGGGTGGAGAACTATGTGTCGCAGTACTTCAGAGTCCAGTACTGCACCGACATCATCGCATTCGACTTGGCTTCGGGCGACAGCATCTGGAGCGTGACCACCCAGTGGGTCCCGGGTTCATCTCAGTCGGGTTTCTTCTATGCCGGCGACGCGGAAATCCCATCGGTGACCGAAATCAGGAATGCCGGAGATCCGGTTATCCAAGAGGTACTGGCCCAGTTGCGGCGTTTCTTCTGACCCGTCGGGCCGCGGCGGCAGGGGGTGTTGCCTACCTATTACGGCGGGCGACGGAACCGGCGTTGAAGCTGAGAAGAATTGGGGACAGCCGCCTATTTCTGAGCGATGTCAAGGCCCGGCATGACAAGATGGTCGAACTGGTGACGCGGATGATGGAATTGAAGAAGCAGCAGGTCCGCGCCCCGAAGAAGCAAAGCCCCAGCGCCAAGCAACTCCTCGACCAGAAGCTCGCCATCACGGATGGCCAGATCGACCGACTCGTCTACGAGCTGTACGGACTGACGGAAGAGGAAATTGGGATCGTGGAGGGACATGGTGTCTGAGCATCTCCGGTCTCTCAGTCATTCCGCCCGGAGGCGACTTGTCCGGCAGTACGCGCGGGCCGTGATTGACGGGCACTGTGATACAGTCTCCAGGGCCACTCGTGACTGCGCGGAGGAACTCGCCCGTCACGGGGTTCGGTCGGAATATCGAGATCTGCGAAGTCGCATCCTGCGCTGGGTGCGCAGCCGCCGCGTCGGCGGACACCTGAAGCGCTGGACTCCGGTCGAGTTGGCGGTGATAGAGCGCTACGCGAATGCACTGGTAGATGATCGGTACGAGGGAGCAGAGGAGGCCGCGGAGGACTGCCGGAACGAGCTTGCCCATCTGCGTCAGAGCAGGGCGACGTTGAACTGGGCCATCGTTCCTCGGAGCCTGAACGCGATACGGTGGCGCATCGCCGTCAGGGCCAGGGCACTGGGGTGGAAGTCCAGCCGCAGAGGCTGGACAGCGACGGAGAGGCGTGTATGCGACGAGCACGCCGACGCCCTTGCTCATGGGCGGTTCGCGGATGCCTGGGCTGCTTCTGCAGCCTGTCGGGCCGAGCTGGACCGCATGCGGCGACAGACGCCGCGCGGTCGCAGAACGCCCGTTGCCCGTTCGCTTTCAGCAGTGCACGACCGTCTCGCTCGTCAGACGCGAGCACTTGGCTGGCGGCACGTCCGGTGGTTGGATGAGGAGCTCCACATCATGCAGCACCACGCGAGCGCGATGGCCGGTTCCAAACCTCCAAGCCTGGGGCAGGCGGCACAGGAGTGCGCCCGTGATATCCGGCGACTTCACGATAGACTGAGACGGACGGATCCTCTCGCAGCCGCACGCGCGGTGCCCCGGACACTCGGGACGATTCGGGAGTATCTCAGCCGGCTCTCGGTCGCTCTCGGCCGTCCGATCTCCGTAGACTGGCAGCCGGACGAAGACAGAGTCGTCGCGCGCTATGCCCAGGGACTCATGGACGCAAAGTTCACTGACGCATCATCGGCAACCCGGGCCTGCTTCAAGGAGCTTCGCCGATTGCGCCACCGCTGGCGCACCGCAGACCCCGAGCGGTACCGTCAAACCAGAGCAAGGACTGCATTTTCGACCAGTTCCCGGCTCCTCGACCTCGCCCACCGGCTTGAACGACCCTGGCCCGGGACGAGCTGGACTGATAAGGAACTCGGGGTGGTCCGGCGCTGGGTGCGATGGTACGAGAGGCACCGCGGCATCAGGCGTCTCCGCCCGTGGGATACGGTCATAACTGGTATTCAGGAAGAGATCGAACGGCTGAACAGCCGCCGCAGCGCAAACGCCTGCCAGATGCAGTTCATCAGACAGTGGCACCGCGTGCATTGATGAGCGCAGCAGTCGGCACTTCGCCGCCGAGGTAATTCCGGGGGAAATGCGGGACACTTCCCATGTTTCCGAGCGATGTCAAGAATCGTACATCGTTGCATCGTACATCGTTGTTCGTTCCCCGGAAGGACAGAGGGTAGCGCCGGCAAACGATGAACGTTGTACGGTTTCTGCCGCACTGTCAGACAGGGGCCGCCGAGGCCAACCAACGCGGCAGGTCGAGACGATGCTGAAGCTGCACAAGGGACTGGAGAGGGACACTTCCCATATTTCTGAGTGAAGTCAAGGCGCGGCATGACGCCCGCACAGGATACGGGAAACCACAAATCCCAAATCTCAAACCCCAAACTCCGAACCCAAGACACCAGGGCAGAGCGGGACATGACCGGATTGTCGGTCTGGTCGAGACGATGATGACAGCCGACGGCTAACGGCTGACAGCTTGCGGCTTGCGGCCCCTGACGGATGCAGCACCGCAGACACGCCGGAGCCGTTGGCCGTGAGCAGGAAGTCGAAGGGGCTCGCTGGCGCGCGTCCATCCTTTGACATGCCGGCCCGTGAGTCCTAGAATTCGCTTGCGGCCGCCTCACTCAGGAATCGAAGCCGCTCGCACATGAGTTGTGCGGACTGACCGAAGACGAAATCCAGAACATAGAAGGAGTAACATGTACGAGTTGCCACGTAGGAAGTGCGAATCGTCCCGCTGCGCGGGTCTGCTGCTGGCTGCGCTGCTGCTCGTGGCTGCGACCCGGGGCTTCTGCGGCGAGGCGGGAAGTTCCGGGGATAAATGATTATGGATGGCAGCGCTCTTGACACTCCCGGCGCGGCGTGGTAAGATGGTCGAAATGGTCGAGACGATGCAGATGACGGCCGACAGCTTACGGCTGACGGCATACGGCCTCTGCGAGGTGAGAAGTTGATGCCTGGCAGGATCTATCACCCATGGCTTCCTACGGAGGACCGCGTCGTTAACCGCTTCGCCCGTGCAATCGTCAATGGCCAGTATCGGAACGTGAAGGAGGCGTTGCCCGGGTGTCAGCGCGAGCTTGGGCTGGTCGTGCCGGCCAAACGGCGAACCGACACGGCCGTGGCCTGGAGGTTACTCTGTCGCGCCTACGATTTCGGCCTGCCGCGGCGGAAGCACTTCTGGACCGACCCCGAGTTGCGCCTTCTCAAGCGCCACGCCTCGGCCCTGGCGCGCGGGGAGTATCCGAATGCTCGGACTGCGGTGCGTCTGTACAAAAGCGCGTGCGAGCAGGCCGGGATTGCCGCGCGTCACCCGGACAAAGTCATTCAAGCCCGAGTCGTCATTCTCGCTCGGGCCATGGGCAGAGAACCGGTCACCACGCCGCATTTCTGTCCCGAAGAGTTGCGCGTCATTGCCGGTTTCAGCCGAGCTCTGGCCCGGAACGAGTACCCTTACGGGAAAGCGGCGGTCACAGACTGTCTTCAGGCGCTGACCCGCGCCGGCTTCGTCCACCGCCGGTCCGAAACGAGGATAGCCACGCGTATCAATGCCGGAGCCCGGAAAACGGGCTGGCGGGGCAAGTTTGCTCCGTGGAATGCGTCGGGCATACGGATCGTTGAGCAGTTCGCCAGGGCGCTGATCGCCGGTCGCTATCCGAGCATCGCCGCCGCGTCCCGCGCCTGCCGGAAGTCGCTGGAGCGTGTCGGCCGGTTCGGAACCCATACCGAGGCCGGACTCGCGAGCAAGCTGAGGAAGATCGCCCTGGCAATGCGCAAGTCGCAGTTCATGCCGCGATGGCAGCGCGACGAACTGCGCATTGTTGACAGGTTCGCGCGAGCCTACATCCGGGGCATGTACCCGAGCACTCCCGCGGCCGCGGCAGCGTGTCGGCGCGCTCTGGAACGGGCCGGTCTTCACGAGCACCTGCGGGGGAAGGCGATTACGGCAAAACTCCTTCAGCGGGTGCACGAACTCCGCTGAGTTAATGGAACGGTCGCGATGGGAACAATGCGGGACACTTCCCATATTTCTGAGCGATGTCAAGGCGCGGCGGGGAATCGTACATCGTGCTTTCGTACATCGTTGTTCGTTCCACGGAAGGACAGAGGGTGACGTCGGCCGTCGCCGCCGGCTTGAACTGACCGCAATCACGGGTACAATGGTTGTGTGAAACCGTGGTTGATGAAACCCGCTCTGCCCTGTGCCTTGCGTGCACTGAACAGGAATTCCGAGGTTCTGCTCTGGACGGAGGTCCTGCGGGCAAGTCACAACGGACCGGGCGAGCTTCCCGGGCTCTGCCCGGTACGGAATCAGATTCGCATCGTGGTATGATGCTAACATGATACTGGAATGGGATCCGAAGAAAGCCCGCTCGAATCTGCGGAAGCACCACGTCTCGTTTGAAGAAGCAGCAACGGCTTTGAGCGACCCCTTGGCCGCCACCGGTTCTGACCCGGACCACTCGGTTGCCGAGTCTCGATACATCACCTTCGGCACGTCGGAACGTGGCAGGCTTCTTGTCGTAGCTCACACGGAACAGGGCGATACGATTCGGATCATAAGCGCTCGCCTGGCGAGCAAAAGAGAACAGAGAATGTATGAAGAAGACTAGACCGACCGAAACGAACGATTTGCGCGCCGAGTACCGGCGTTCCGATTTCTGCGAACCTTTGATTAGAGGGAAGTACGCGAAGCGTCTGCGGGA
>CAIVTL010000320.1 GCA_903908785.1 Caldifarciminota bacterium
ATTATCAACGGCGTAACTGACAGCGTCAAACGGCTGACGATTCCCCACGGCGGGCCGAGTGCGTTCGCCTACAACGCCACGTCCAACCGGCTTTACGTCGGGTGCGACAATGGCTACGTGGTGGTTGTGGACGGTGCCGCCGATACGGTGCTCTACGAAGTGAACCTTGGGACGTCGTGGCCTATCATCAACATGCTTTGGAATCCGGCCACCAACTACCTTTTCTGCGCCGTGGGCCAGGACAGCATGTTCGTGGTTGACTGCCAAACAGACGAGGTGCGTGCCCGCTGGAATGTGCAGCCCTATGGCGCCTGGTGCTACAGCCCGGTAACCGGGCGCGTCTACACCGCCAGCGCTAACACCTTCTGGGCGCTCAGCCCGCACGGGGATTCCATATTGGCGACCATCCCCCGGGGTTCCGAGTGGCTGTGCGCGGTCCCCTTTGTGGACAAGATATACATCAGCAGCGGCTGGGTGTACGTCCTTGACGGCAGCACCAACGTCATAGTCGACACGATTCCAACAGGAGGGGGCGCGATGGTGTGCGATACGTCCAAGGGCAAGGTCTACGCCGCCCGCGGTTTGGTGTTCGACGCCCGGGCTGACACGTTGCTCACAACGATTCCGTTGCCAGCTTTCAGTCCGTACGGAATTTGCCAGAATCCCTTGGACGGCCGGGTCTACGTCACCGACCAACATGGCGACTCCGTCTACGTGCTGCGGGACACGATGCCGGGCATTGAGGAGAGCCACGAGCCGCAAGCCGCAAGCTCCAAGTCGATGGCGACGGTCGTACGCGGGGTGCTGGTGCTGCAAGGAGACAGAACACAGAACACAGGACACAGGGCGGAGTTGCTGGACATCAGCGGGCGGAAGGTGAAGGAGCTTCGGCCGGGCGCTAACAACGTGAGCGGCCTCGCGCCGGGCGTCTACTTTGTCCGGGCTGTCAGCCGTGAGCTGTCAGCCGTCAACTGTCACAAGGTCGTGATTGCGAGGTGAATCAGGAACGACGAGGGGAAGGCACGGTGACACAATAGGCGATTACTGACGCGCGGGCGCCGGCGCCCGACGTCTACTTCGTGCGCGAGACGTCAGGCGTTGAACGTGAGGCGTACAGCGCCACCAAGGTCATCGTCACCCGGTAGACGGAAGCAGCCACAGGACACGCAAGCTTGGCGGTCAGACTGAGACGCCCGAATTCGCCACTTTCTTAGCGCGGAACCCGGCAGAACGGACCCAGAACCGGCGATAGCGGCAGCCGGGTAAGCCTGAACTGACCTAAGTAGCTGAAATAGATTCTGTTACGCTGCCGGCACCCGTTCAAAACGACACTCCGCGAACCACGGCGGGAACCGTTCTGGGGACGGTTCCCGGGGTGGTTTCCAAAGGGGTTCTCGCAGGGGTCTGCGGATGGGTTTTCCGGGCGATTCTGCGGCCGATTTGCACCGCGACATGCGGGCCGTCTTGGAAGGGGATTCGCAGACGGACTCTTGCGGCGATTCGAAATCCGACTTTCCGGCCGATTCGCATCGCGGTTTGAGTGCTGATTCGCGGCGCGATTTGCGGAGGGACTTTCGGAGGGACTTCGACGGCGTTTTGCGGGTTGAGGCTGAAGACGAGGAGCCGAGGATGGAATACCGAAGAACGAAGACGGGCGAACGCAGGCGAACGGCGAGAGTGGCGGACGGCGGTGAACCTACAGCCCGCGCAGGTATTCGGGCTTGAAGCGGTGGTGCTTGATTGCCTCGGTTAGTTCCGTAACCAGGCGTTCCTTGTCCTTGGGCAGCCGGCCGTCGAGCGGTACGTAGTTCGAGGCGTGGTTGGAGCGGAACACGGTTGCCTTCACGTCGACCCGTTCGAGGAACAGCCTGAGTTCGGCCGCGAATTCGGCCGGCTCCGGCAGCTCGAACTCTCCGGACCTTTGCTGCCGGGCAAGCGGAGTGCCGGGAACAACGGTTACGGTCAGGGCTGAAAGGTAGTTCGGGTTCATCTGCGAGACCACCTTGGCGGAATCGATTGCGTTCTCCCGCCATTGCTTGCGGCCGCCGAGACCGAGCAGGAAGATGACTGACGACTTCATGCCTGCGGCCATGCCGTGCCGAACGCCGGCGACCATCTCGTCAGCAGTGGCTCCCTTGTCAATCTGTCGGAGTATCGCGTCTGAGCCGGATTCAAGGCCGAGGTAGAATAGCGAGAGTCTGTGGCCCGCCAGCTCTTTCAGTTCCTCGATGGGTTTTGACACGAGGTCACGGGCGTTGGCGTACACACCGACGCGCTGAAGGTCAGGGAATGCCTGCTCAAGCGCCGTGAGAATCCGGAGCAGATGCGGCGTCGGCAGGATGAACGCATTGCCGTCGCACAGGAACACGCGCCGGACATCAGGACCATGGTATTCGCGCGCGGCCGCGATGTCTTCGAGAACCTCTTCAAGCCGGCGCACGCGGAACTGCTTGTCCCGATACATCGCGCAGAACGTGCACCGGTTGTGCGAGCAGCCGATGGTCGCCTGCAGGAGCAGCGAATCGGCCTCAGAAGGCGGGCGGAAGATGTTGCCGACGTAGCGCATTGGTGTCTGAGTAGCGCGAGATTCTACAGCGAAGCGGAGGAACGGTCTAGCGGCACGCCGGTCCCGGCAAAACATCGAGAGGCGGTGGGTTCCTGTTGGCCGCAGCAGGGTGCTCCCGGCCAGAAGCGATTGCTGGTCGCTGCGCGGCGGGTTTGACAATCGGTGTCGGCGAATGGATACTAAGTGTCTGTCATGAAATCCGCAGAGCGTAAGCCACTGACGAGCCACCCTCGTTGGTTTCTCCCGTTGCTCGCAGTCGCCGGCTCATCGGCGCTGCTGGGCCTGGTGTCACTTACCTATCCGTTTGGCCGGGACCAGGGACTCTACGCTTTCCTCGCCGACGCGATGCTCCACGGCATGAGCCTGTACAAGGACGTGCCGATGATGCAGATGCCGCTCACGGCGATCGTGCACCTGCTTGCACTGGTGTTATTCGGCCACTCGATGACCGCAATCCGGATTCTCGACCTCTTCTGGACCGCAGGAATCGCGACGTTCCTGTACGTGTTCGTGCGCCAGATGTTCCGGCGGCCCGGGCTGGCGCTGATGGTCGGTCTGTTCTTTCCGTTCCTCTACTACATCTTCGGCTGGTGGGAGAGTGCCCAGGTTGACGGCTTCCTGAACCTCCCCGCGGCAGGGGCGTTCGCCTTGGCCGCGGTCGCGCTCAACCGGCCGGCCGAGTCACCCGCGAGCGGCGAGCGGCTGCACTGGTTCTTTGCCGGCCTGCTGGTGTCCTTGGCATTGTTCTTCAAATACACGGTCATACTCGTGCTGCCGGCGGTCTTCATCGGCCCGCTGCTGACCTTTGGCTGGCGCTCGAACCGGGCCAGGAGCGCAGCGCTATGGCTGGTGATAGGATTCGCGGCAGGCGTGGCCGGTTTCTTTGCGGTTGTCGCGGCGTTCGGGGCGCTGCCGGGTCTGATTGAGGCGCAGGTGCGCGGCATCGTGCCATATGCCGGGATGGAACGGATAAGGCAGGCGTTGCCTGAACGCGTGCTCAGCCTGTTCCGTGTCTTCACACGCGAATCCGACCGGGACTATCTGTATGGCGGCATCCTTGCCGCACTCGGGCTGGTGCCTGCGGCTGTGATACTGCTGAGGCGCGGGCCCGAAGCCGACCGGCGCGTCAAGGTCGCGGTCTGGGTGACGCTTGCATGGCTGGCTGCCGGGCTGGCGTCGGTTTTCGTGCAAAACAAGTTCTTTTTCTATCACTACTTGACCATCATCCCGGCGCTGGCCGTGCTCGGCGGCATGGCGCTGGTCTGGGTGCTGGACCCGCTCTGGCAGTTCCTCCAGAAACGGTGGCAGCGAGTACTGCTTGTCACTGTCGGAGTCATCGCCGCGCTGGTCAACACGGCTTACTATGACCGCTACCTGACGCTGGGCCAAGCGATCTTCGGCGTCCACAGCGTCAGGCAGACCTGGATGATGCGCCGTTTCCGTACCGGCGACTTCAACCTCGGCGAGCAGCTCGTACTCGCCGACTACCTCACCCGGAATACCAGGCAGGACGAGCGGGTGGTCAACTACGGAATCGATCCGTGGGTCACTTTCCCGGCCTGGCGGAAACCTATCTTCCGCTACACATCGCCGTTCCTCGCCCCCAACTGCACGCTGACGACCAGATTCCGTGAGGACCCACCCGAGGTGTTTCTCGTCAAGCACGGCGACCGAATGCCATTTGTGTACGGTGACAGCCTTGACTCATACGAACGGCTACTGAAATTCGGGCAGTTGCGAGATTTCGTGCTGACGAACTATGAACTGGAGGCGAGGGTCGGGCACTTCGACGTCCTGCGTCTGGTCGGCCCGGGCAGAGACGCGCCTGACGTTGCCGAAGGTGCCGGGCAGCTCGCATCAGACCTGGATGAGGCGGGAATGTACGTTTCGCAGGTCGCGCCGGATGCCTACCGCTCGCTTCTGTGGCCGGTCTCCCCGCCGCCCGCACTGCCCGGTGTCGCTGCGCACAAGATAATGGCCTACCGTGATTTCAGCCGGACTCTCTGGGCCGATACCAGCACGACGCTCGACGATTTCCTGCCGGCGCTGAGTGTGTGGGTAAGGGACGACGACCGGCCGTTCGCCCGGCTGGACCCGTTCTGTTTCCAGAACGACGGTGAGCATTTCGTCACGGACGACTACCGGTTCGGCCTGCTCCACATCTGCCGCAACGGGCTCGTGTTCGTCTACGAGATTGCCCGCCGGACGGGGGAGGAGACCGTCAGCCCCGAGGAAGAGTAGGCCGACCCGTCACTCTGCTTTCTCGCCGCCGGCGGGTCTAGATTTCCGTCCCGGCCGTTCCGCCTGCAGGACCACCCGCGGCCGCACCTGGAGACGCCAGAGGCCGAGCAGTCCCCAGACCGTGAAGGCGACGTAGCCGATTCCCTGCGAAACCGTAATGTACGCGAGTGCACCGCTTCGCGAGAACCCGAGCGGCACGAGCACCGTCACCGCGACGAACTGGTAGACGCCGACGTATCCCGGGGTTGACGGCACCGCACTCGACAAGCCCAGCCCGGCCAGCAGCATTATGGCGGTCGGCAGGTTAAGGCTGAGACCAAAGGCGTGTGCGCCAATCATCGTGCCGATCGAGTCGGCCAGCCAGACAAGAACGGTCAGTCCGGCGAACGCGAGGCCGCGGGACGGGCTGGCGAACGCCCGCATGCCGGAAAGGAACTGGGCGAGGATTCCGAGCAAACGTTCGCGGAGACGAGCCGGGCCGGGCAGGTGTTCCAGCAGCCTCCGGAGAGAACCCTCGAAACGCGGGACGGCGAAAAGAGTGATGATTCCCGCAACGCCGGCAACGCCCATCACTTTCCATGCTTTGACGAGCCACTGCGATGACCGGCCCAGCGAGAACACTGCCGCAAGGCTGAACAGGACCAGGGCGACGGCATCCAGCAGTCGTTCGGTCAGGGCCGTGGCAAAGACCCAGCTCTTGCTCATCCCGGCCTTGCGGCCGAGCGCGACCGAGCGGATGACCTCGCCGGCCCGGGCCGGAAGGAAGTTGTTGCCCAGGTAGCCGGCCATCATCGCCCAGAAGACAGTGACCGGCGAAACGTCCTTCTCCGCCTTGAGCAGGACGCGCCAGCGGAGCGCGCGAAGGACGAGCGACATCTGGCCGATGAGCACCGCTGGAATCAGGTAGCCGAACCGCGCCGCGCGGATTGTGTGCCAGAGTTCACGCCAGTTGAGACCGCGTACCGCGAGGTAGAGAAGCAGGGCGGCGAGAGCCAGTGCGACAAGAAGTGACCACCGGGGACGCGGTGAGTTCATGAGTTCAGCCGGGCAAGCACGGCGGATTGGTCAATCGAAGTTTATGCGCTCGCGCTCGACCACCAGCGGCATCTTGCGCACGTGAGTGTGAATCGAGCCGACGTATTCGCCGACGATGCCCAGAAAGAAGAGCTGGACCGATGAAAAGAAGAATATCCCGACCACAATCGGCGCCAGACCCAACGAGAAGCTTTTCCAGTAGACCAGTTTGTACACGAGGTAGAATAGCGCGGCCAGCAGGCTGACCCCGGCCGACGCGAACCCGAGCATGGTTGCGAGCCGCAGCGGCACTTTTGAGTAGCTCGTCATGCCCAGCAGTGCCATGTCAAACAGCACGTAGAAACTGCTCTTGGTCTTGCCGTGTTGGCGCCTCGGCTGGACGAAGGCTACCTTGGCGGCTTCGAATCCAATGTCCGCGATGAGACCCCGGAAGTAGGGATAGGGGTCGTCCAGCGCCCGAATGATTTCGATGACCTGCCGATCGTATAGACCGAAGCCGGTATACTGCTCGACGAGGTCCACGTCCGAGAGCCGGCTGAGGATACGGTAGTAGAGTTGCCGGAACCCGTACATCAGGCGCGATTCTTCGCTTTCCTTCTTTACCGCCATCACGACCTTGTAGCCTTGCTCCCACTTGGCGATGAAGTCTCCGATGAGCCGGGGCGGGTCCTGCAGGTCCGAGGCCATGGCGATGATCGCCTCGCCCTTCGCTTGCAGCAGCGCGTGGTAGCCGGACCGGACGTGGCCGAAGTTGCGCGCATTGACGATGACTTTCACGCGCTTGTCCTTCCTGGCAATCTCGCGGAGGATGGCGACGGTCTGGTCCTTGGAGGCGTTGTCTATGAAGATCATCTCCCAATCATAGCCGGGTAGTTCGGCAAAGACCTCGGCCACCTGCCGATAGAGTTCGGCGACGTTCTCTTCTTCGTTGAAGCAGCCGGTCACGACGCTGACGAATTTCACGGTTCACCTCCCTTGCGGCAGAGCCGGTGCGGGCTCGTGCCACTGCAGCCGGGCATAGTCGATGCACTTCCGGCCATCGGTGTAATAGCGGTAGTCGGTCTCTTGAATCAGGCGGACTAGCTCGTCGGCTTCGGTCAGGTCGGGTCGGACGTAGTAGTAGTCAACCCAGCGCGGCGACGGGCCGAACGCGGCCGCCAGTCGGTAGCCGCGGGCCTCGGCGTAGTCCTTCATGACGAGCTCGGTTTCGTAAAGTGCTTCGTTCTCAATCAGGAATTCATCACGGCTGGGCGCGACCAGCGGCGAGAAGCCGAGTGCCTGAAACTGGATGATCTCAGGATGATACCGGTCGAGGTACTCGGGTGTCACCAGGCCGTGATGGGCGACCCACTGGTCGTTCAGTCCCCAGGCGTCGAGCGCCCGCCATTCGGAGACGAGCGGCAGCAGTCCGGCATCAGTCGTCGCGATCGTGTAGCCCCGGTCGCGATACCGTGCCAGCTTGGCGGCGACGTCGTAGCGGCCATCCGGGAAGAACTCGACCTGGAACTGGTAGCGTTGCCAGACAAGCGCTCCGGCAAGCCCGACACCGACGAGGATGACGGCCGTCGCGTGCCTTCGCCAATTCCGAAGCGTCGGGAGCCGCAGTCGGTCGCGGTAGTTCTCCAGGAATGCAGGTATGGCGAGCAGTATGACCGGTAGAATCGCATACTGGAATCGGCCGTACCAGTTCATCTCGTTGGACAGGAGAACCCAGATGAGCGTAAATCCAGTCACCGGAATGAGCGAGGCCGTTGCCTCACGCGAGGGGCGTGCATCCCTCACAATGATACCGAGCACCACGGCAACACCGAGCAGCGGGGCACAGAGCTGAAGGATGTTGTGCATGGACGCGAGCAGCGAGCGGAGATGAAGCAATCCACCGCCCTTCCGGTAGAACGGGTTGGGCAGGGGGTAGCCAAAGTAGTGCCAGCGCCAGAGGAAGTACGCAAGACCGAGCACGCCGAAGACGACGACGTAGCAGGTGAAGAACCGCCGTGACGCACGCGGGCCCAGGTACCAGATCACGGCCGCAGCCATGAGCAGCGACAGCAGGACGCCCTCGGGCCGGGTCAGCCCCATCAGCAGCGAGCTCAGGGCGAAGAGCACCGCGTAGGCGGTCGAGTTCCGGCGAAAGACCATGACCGCGCACAGCCAGGTGGTCAGGGCGAACAGGGCGAAGAAGGTCGTGCCGAAAGATGAGTTTATGTAGTTCAGAGCCGGGCCGACAGCGATGTAGGCACCTAGGAACGCCGCCAGCCACGCGGGCGCGCGAAAGAGACGCCGCGCCGAGACGAAGATGAGGGCTACGGTGAGAAGATGGGCGATGAAGGAGAGCCACTGGGGAGCGCGGGTGAGTGGTACGCCGAGCTTCGATACCAGGGCGACGACAATCATGAACAGGAAATCGGTGGCCCCGTCCACCGGCGGCTGACCCAGGTTCCAGACGATGCCGTGGCCCTGGGCGATGTGCTGGGAGTAGCGCATCAGGATTGCGGCGTCCTCAAACGGGTGCGCGGCGAAGTTGAAGAGCGCCGCGAATACCAGGACCGCCACGGCCAGCACACCGGCCAGCCACACCAGGTCGGTCCCGGTCACGCGACTATCGCTCGACGTCATCCGGTTCGAGCTCACTTAGTCTTGCGCTCCGACCACTGCGACCGTTTGAGGCGCATTACCGCTATGCTTCGCCTGACGCCCTCCTTGACTTGCTCCCTGCCCATCGACGAGTCCTCGGTGAAGCCGACGCGGCGGTAGAGCCGCCTCGCCTCGGCGTTGTCCGCAAACATACTCAGCATGACGTGCTCAAGCTTGAGCACATTGAACGCGAAGTCAAGCAGGACCTCGCTGGCCTCGAACGCGATGCCCCGTCCCCGCCGGTCGGGTTCCCCGATGATCACGCCGTATTCGGCCTCGGCGCCGGTGATTCTCGACAGGCCGATTGTGCCGCAGGGCCGGTTGTCATCCTTGCTTACGATGACGAACTCGAGGCGATTGCCGGCGGCGCGCATGCTGCGCAGCCAGGCCTTGTGCTCCGCGCGGGTGGGCGGCCGCTCGCTGAATAGCCGGTGTGCGACCAGGGGGTCGGCGCGCCACCGCAGGATCAAGTCGGTGTCGGTATCGGTCAACGGCCGCAGGTAGATGCGTTCGCCCTCGAGTCGCTCCGGCACGGGGACGACCGGAGACTTCATGAGCCGCTGATCAGGTTCCAGCTCAGGGGCGTGCCGCGCATGATGTCGCACGCCGCTTTGCGGCCGAGGACTTCCTTCAGGTGGCGCGTGTGCAGCCCGTGGCCCGGGCGGATGGCGCGCACGTTGGACGCGGCAAAGGGCTCACCTTTCTTCACGTCCGCAACCACGAACAGCGAACGGCGGAATACGAGGCTGTTCCGCTCGCCGGGCGCCGGCTCATAGCTGATTCCGCCCAGTGCCTGCTCGACCAGCCGGATGTCGTCAACCATCGCCTTGAACTCGGCGGGTTCCATGGAGAAACTTGAGTCGGGGCCCCCGTCCGTCCGCCGTAGCGTGAAGTGTTTCTCGACCAGCACCGCGCCGAGAGCAACTGCGGCGATTGCCGTCGCCGAACCCAGCGTGTGGTCCGATAGCCCCACCGGCGCGTCGAACTTCAGCGCCATGTCGGGTATGGTGCGCAGATTCATCTCTGCCGGCTGCGCCGGGTACCCGCTGGTACACTTGAGCAGCACGATTTCGTTTGCTCCGGCGCCGCGCAGCGTCTCAACTCCCTCGCGGATTTCCGCCAGCGTCGCCATCCCGGTCGAGACAATCACCGGTCTGCCCGTTCTGCCGATCTTCTCGAGCAGCGGGATGTCAACCAGCTCAAACGACGCCACTTTGTAGGCAGGCACATCGAGCCGCTCCAGGAAATCCACCGCCGTGGCGTCGAACGGCGTCGAGAAGAGCTCCATGCCCAGCCGCTGTGCTTCGGCCTGCAACGGTTCGTGCCAATCCCACGGTGTGTATGCTTCGCCGTACAGCTCGTAGAGCGTCCTGCCCTGCCATGGCGTGTTGCCCGGCACCACGAACCACTCGCGGTTACAGTCAATCGTCATCGTGTCGGGCGTGTAGGTCTGAATCTTGATTGCGTCGGCTCCGCAGTCCCGCGCCGTCCGGATGATTTCCATGGCCCGGTCCAGTTGTTGGTTGTGGTTCGCCGAAATCTCAGCGACGATCAGCGTCTTCTCGTCCTTGCCGATCCAACGCCCGCCGATCCGTATCCGGTTCAGTCTCGCTCCTGACCGGCCAACTCCGCGACCGCAGCAGCAACACGCCCGGCTCCCCGTCCGTCGACCAAGCTGCGTCCGGCCGCGGCCATGGCTGCGCGCTCCTGCGGGTCCTTTGCCAGCCGTCGCACGTGTGTCCGAACCTTCGCCTCCAAGTCGCCTTCCTGCGCGTCACCGGCCCAGGTCAGCACTCGTGCTGCCTCGAATCCGACCAGGTTGCTGGTCTGGTTGTCTGCCAGCCGAATGGCCACGGTCGGTGTTGCAGTCGCCGCCAGTTCATACAGGGTCTGTCCACCACCTGAGACTGCGAGGTCGGCGTTGAGCATCAAACCGCGCATGTCGTCAGGCCGTTCATGCACCAGCGCCCGAGGTCCGATTGCAGCGGCCTCAGCCCTGATTTCGTTCAGGTCGTCGGACAACGGCCCGGCTACAACGTTTAGGTGAACCGGTTCCAGCTCAGCCGCGACCCAGCGCATCAGCCTTGGCATCAAGTTGGCCGGGTCGCTGCCGCCCAGAGTCAGGAGCACGGTGCCGACATGTACCGGGAAACTGCGATTCGGTTCCTCGGCAAACTCCGGTCGCAGCAGCGCGTAGGTCGGGCCGAGTAGCAGTCGAGCCGGGGACGTCGACCGATACGCTCCCGCGTCCATGCCGACCGTGCAATTCACCACCGTTGCGACCGGCAGTTCCCGGTCGGCAAGGTCGTCGATGGCGACCACCGGGCGGCCGGCTTCGGTCAGTCGTTGAAGGTAGTCGGTCGTGAAAGTGTACGAATCCGCCACGACTGCAGCCGGCGCCAGTTCCTGGATGCGCCTGACCGCTTCGATCGCGTCGCTTGCTCCGTTCTTTGTCATCGTACAGTCGAACCCGGAGCCGGAGACGATTTCGGCGACAGTGGCGTCACCATCGAGAAGAAACTCGCACCCGACCGACCGTTTCCGTAGCGCCACTGCCAGGGACAGACACCGGCGCACGTGGCCGAATCCAACACGTCGGCTACCGTGGGTTACGAACAGAACCGGGCCCATCATGCGGGAAAAGTGCGAAGGACAAAGTGCAAAGGACAAAAGGCAGAGGGAAGGATGTAAGCCGGGTGCGGGTTCATTTGCGGTAGTGGGCAACGACTTTGCAGACCGCGTTGATGACGTCGTCCGCGTCGGCATCGGTCATTGCATGGAACATCGGCAGGCTGATGAGGCGCTCGTATGCGTCCTCGGCCACCGGCCACTGCCCTTTGGTATAACCGAGTTTCTGGTAGTACGGATGCCACGGCACCGGGATGTAGTGGACGTTCACGCCGATATTCTCCGCACGCAAGGCCTTGAATACCTCGGCCCGGCCGACTCTCAGACGTTCGAGGCCGAGCCGGATTGGGTACAGGTGCCAGACCGGAACCCGGTCAGTCTGCACAGTTATGGAATCCACCTCGGGCACACCGGCGAAGCCGGTTGCGTATCGGGCGGCGATGGCCCGTCTGCGTTCTAGCCAGCGGTCGAGCTTCGTCAGTTGCGAGAGGCCCAGCGCGCACTGGATGTCGGTGAGCCGGTAGTTAAACCCAAGCTCGACCATCTCGTAGAACCAGGAGCCGGCGACACTCCGTTGGCGATGGTCGGTGGTGATGCCGTGGTTCCGGAATGCGCGCAGCCTGGCGTCCAGAGCCGGGTCGTTGGTTGTGACCATACCGCCTTCGCCGGTCGTGATGTGTTTTACCGGGTGAAGGCTGAACGTTGTCAGGTGAACTATCGAGCCGACAGTCCGGCCGCGGTAGGTGGCGCCCAGCGCGTGGGCCGCGTCCTCGATGAGTGTGATGTCCCGCGCGCGGCAGAGGGTACTGAGTTCGTCGAGGTCTGCCGGTTGGCCGGAGTAGTCAACCGCAATGATAGCGCGGGTGCGTTGGGTGATGAGTGGTTCGACTGCGGCCGGGTCGAGGTTCAGGGTGTCGGGCCGGACGTCGGCGAAGACTACGGTCCCACCCTGGTAGCGGACGCAGTTGGCACTGGCCGCGAACGTCATGGCGGGAACGATTACCTCATCGCCCGGGCCGATTCCGGCGGCGAAAACCGCAGTGTGCAGCGCGGCCGTGCCGCTCGATACCGCCACGGCATGCCTGGCGCTCGTGCGGGCGGCGAAGGCCTGCTCGAATTCGGCGACAACCGGACCGGTGGTAAGCCAGTCGGACTGCAGGACCTCTGCAACCGCAGCGACGTCATCGTCGTCGATGACCTGCCTGCCATAGGGAAGCATGGTCGGGCGGACGGGCGTGCCGCCTTCAACCGCGAGGCGGGAGTTCACGCCGGAAAGCCGGGGTACATGTCGGTGATGGTTTTGCGCAGTTGGTCAGCGGTGAGCCACTGGTTGTTTGTGTCGCTGCGGTAGGTGAAGCCTTCAGGCAGGGCGGTCGCGTTCTCGGGGAGGTTTCGGCGCCGGGTCTGGAATTCGAACTGGGGAAGAACGAGGTAGTGGTCGCCGAGGTCAACCGCATGGCGGCCCTCGTCTTCACCGATGAGGGTCTCGTGGACTTTTTCGCCGGGTCGGATGCCGATGACCCTATGGGTGCAGTTGCCGGGCAGCGCCCGAATCAGGTCCATGACCTTCATGCTCGGGATTTTCGGGACGAATATCTCGCCCCCTTCCGATTCGGTGATGGCTTTGTACACGAGCCGGACGCCTTCGTCGAGCGTAATCCAGAACCGTGTCATCCGGACATCCGTGACCGGCAACTCCCTCACGCCGGACTTCACCAGTTCTTTGGCGAGGTCCGCCGCCCCGCTTTTATCCGAGACCGAGATGAGCGCGCGCCTCACCCG
>CAIVTL010000321.1 GCA_903908785.1 Caldifarciminota bacterium
AGAGGCGAGAGGCGAGAAGCAGACGGTTGCGCGGCCGTGGCAGGGGTTGGGGGATACGAAGAGGGAGGAGTGAGGAGGGAGGAGGGAGGAGTGCGGTTCGGCAATTCCGACCCCGGGCGCGCGGAACAGGATGCTGGTGGAGTCGGCCGGTACGTGCTTCAGTGGGTCGGCATTGTACACGTACTCCTGGTACCAGCCCCAACTGCCGTCATCGCCCTGGATTCCGACGGTGCTGCTGGTGGCGTCGGCAGTGACCTTCAGGTAGTTGAACCGGATACTGCCGTTGTGCTCGATGATGACCTGGAACGTAAGCCGGCCCGTGTCCGGCTGGGCCCGGGCAGCGCCGACCCATGTGTAGACGGCCTGCTCGCCCGTGAAGTTCTCGTAGACCTGGCCGGCATCGCGCAGGGAGAGGTCATCCCAGAACGGCGCAATAATGTCGGTGATGTTCTCGTAGGGAAGCGGGAAGTTCAGACCGGCAAGGTTGTTCGACGTCTGAAGGTAGCCGTTGGTGCAGACGTAAATCCGGTTGGTCGAGTCGCCGTAGTAGTTAAACTCGAATGGCAGGTGGCGGCGGGACGTGCCTTCGTCCGGGTTCGGGTCCCAGTTGTCAATTACGGTTCCGCCGGCCGGGTCGAACCACGAGAAGGCGACCGTGTCTGGTTCCTGCGAGGATTCGTAGATATAGCCGAACCCGTCCGGGTCGCTGCCGGTGGTCGTGCGCGAGCGTTGGCGACCGGTGTCGTTGGCCGGGTTCTCATCACCGGCGAGGCTGACTAAGGCAGTGGCGTGGAACACAGCCTGCCCCGATGGGACAAAGGCCCCGAAGTCAACGAGGCGGCTTGAATCCGCGGCGAGTTCGAGCATGGTGTCACGTGTGAAGACCGGCGACTGGGTGGCGGAGTCGAGAATCGCGATGGAGGCGCTCAGGGTTTCACCGGCCGTCCCGAAGTTGCGGAGCATGACCGCGACCGGACACGTATCGCCCGGCACCAACTTGCCGGAGGGCGACACGATGCCGGTGATGCCGACGTCGTGGCTGTAGCCGGACATGTCGAGGTATTCAGTAGTCTGCAGAAAGGGCGCGGTGCCGGGATACCCACCGGGGACGTACAGGTGGCCGAAGCCGTCTGAGCCGGACCCGGAAACGCCGGAAACGGGGTGCGGCTTCGCGGCGCGTTCGTGCCATTGGCCGCTGCCGGCCCCGATTGACCAGACGTCGGAGAGGGCAGAGAAGGCTGAAGGCGGAAGGATGAAGGATGAAGGATGAAGGATGAAGGATGAAGGGAACCCTCCGGGTCTGGACGGTGTACGGTGTACGGTATACGGGATACGATGTCTGCCTGCGTCAGCCCGCCGATGACGTACAATTCGTTGCCGACCACGCCGCATACGGCGCGGCAGCGGCGGGGGCCGGGCAGCGTGTCCATGCCGTACCAATGGATGACCGCGGGGTTGGTGGAATCGACGAAGCCCATCCATGCCCGGTTGGTCGGGCCTGAGTCGGTCCAGCCGGTTGCCACCAGAATCGTGTCGCCGACGATGGCGCAGGCAGTAGCGCCGAGCGGCTCGGGCAGAGGCGTTGCCGGATGCCAGGTGCTGTTCGCCGGGTCAAAGAGCCAGACCGCGTTGGTGGGCGGCGCGGCAGGAGACCAACTGCCGCCGCCCAGCGTGAAGATGAGGCTGTCGCGCCAGACCGCAGCGCCGAAGTCGTAGAGGCTTTCCGGCATGTTCGGGCCAACTGTCCACGTGTTCGCCGCCGGGTCGTAGACTTCCACGTCGGCCAGCCCGGTTCCAAAAGTCTCGCACCCGCCGAGCACGTAGACCCGCCCTTTCACGGCGCAGGCCTGTCCCAGACCGCGGCGCCGGCGCATGGCGGCGCGCTGGCGCCACGAATTGGACCGCGGGGAATACTCGATGCACAGGCGTTCCATGGTGTCCGAGGGCGAACGCTGGCCGCCGATGGCATAAAGTCGGGGACCGGAATCGGTCGAGGCGAACGCGGTCATGTGGAAGGCGCGCGGGCCGGGCAACGGCGCTGCCTCAAACCACTCGTCGCCGTCCTTGGCGGACGACGCAAGTGTAATCGAGCAGGCGAAAGCAAGCAGCCCTGCGACGCAGGCGGAATGGGTCAGAGGCCTCCTCTGGGAAAGTGCTAAGTGGGAAGGGCAAAGGACAAAGGCAGATTCCGTCCTCTGCGCTTCGTCCTTTGGACTTTGTCCTTGGGACTTCCCTTGGTCTAGGTTCTAGTTCTCAGCCAAAACTACCAGTTTACGACTGAGGTTACCCGTTGGCGTCGAAAGTGTCAACATGTAGATTCCGGCGGGCAGGGAACGCAGGTCGAGCGCGATTGACGATTGGCGATTGCCGATTGCCGATTGCAGGACCAGCCGGCCGGATACGTCGTGTACGCTGAGGGCGAGAGGCGAGAGGCGAGAGGCGAGAGGCGAGAGGCGGACAGTCGCGCGGCTGAGGCAGGGGTTGGGGGACACCGATATGGCGAATGGCGAAGGGCGAATGGCGGACGGCGGTTCGGAAAGGCCGACTGCGGCCCAGACCCGACCGACCGAAATCTGCTGAATCGTATTGGCCGAGTTGCTGACGGTGGCAAAGGCCCAGACCAGCGAGTCGGCGCAGACCGAGTCGCGCCGGTAGACGTCGAGGTCAGCCAGGCCGGGCAGGGACGCGGCTTCAAGGATGTCGCCCGAGGAACCAAGCCGGCAGAGCGTGTTCTGGTTCCAGCCGCCGGAGAGCACGAAACACTCGCGGTCGCCGACATAGGCGCAGGCCCGCCATGACGCGATGGGCCCGGGCAGGAATCCAATGACCTGTTTCGTGGCAAGGTTGAGCTGGTATACGCGGTTGTGCGCGCCGACCTCGGTCGCGTAGCAGACGCCGTCCGGTGCGATGTCGATGCCCGCGAACCATGCTCCGGGTTCGATTGCGGAAAGGTCCCACGTGTCGCCGGCGAACGAGCCGTCAACTGCGTACCGAGCCGCGACGCAGCCCGGCCCGCCGGCAGACACGTGGGTAATCCAGAAGCCGTGCTGCACCGGGTCTCGGGCGATGCCCCAGATGATGTCATCTCCGAAGAAGTTCTGCAGCTCGAAAGACTCGGGCCGCAGGCCGGATTCGGGTCCGTCAACCGGGAAGCTGAATACCCGGTTCGGGTCGAGCGCGGAGAGATAGAAGCGGTTGGAGTCAGGGCTGAACGTGATGCCCGCGAGGTTCATCCCGTCGCCGAGGTCAGGGAAGTTCCACGACCCGAGAACCGTGCCGAACGCGGGCGGGACCGACGTCGTGACCGCGCGCAGGCTGTCGTTGTACGCGAACTCGTCACCCGGCAGCGCCGTGCGGAGCACGACCCGCCACGAATCCGGGCTCGGTGGAACCAGCCAGTCTCCGAAGTAGCACGCGGCCGTATCCCCGGGCGCCAGGTTCGTGACCGTGCGCGTCTGCGTGAAGGTTGTGTCGTACGGGAAGTGGACGTGAACCAGCGCGACCGAGACTGGGAACGTCTCAGTGCTCAGCCCAAAGTTCTTAAACACGCCGGTCACCGGCATCTGCGAGTTGGCCGGAATCCAGCCCTGCGGCGAACCGGCTTGGAACGCGCCCACGTCGTGGTTCAGTCGCTGGACGAAGAAGCGGATAGAAGTGCTGTCCTGCGGCACGTGCCGGTCCGGAGCGGCGTCGAACACGTATTCCAGATAGTAGTCGCCCTTGCCGTTATCGCCCTGGATGCCGACGGTGGCGCTGGTTGAGACTTCAGGAGCGCGCAGCACGTTCATCTGGATGCGGCCGTCGGCGTTCAGGATGACCTGGCACGACAGCGTCTCGCTGGTGTTGAACCGGACCACGTTGTCCCACGTGATGACCGTGGCGTGGTTCGTCGCGTCGTCCCACAAGCGCACCGAGCCGGACTGGACCGGGCTCAAATCGTCCCAGAACACCGCGATGAGCCCGGGAATCTGAGAAACCGGCAGCTCCTCATTCGTGTAGCTCGTGAACGTTGTCGGGGACTCAAGAAAGCCGTTGGAACAGACGACAATAGAGTCGAGCGTGTCGCCGTAGAACGGGAACCGGAAAGGCAGGCCGACCTTGGTCCAGCCATCGTCCGGGTTCGGGTGCCAGTCGGTCAGCACCGTGTGGCTCGACGGGTCAACCCACGAGAACCTGATGGTGTCGCCAATGTCCTGAGTTGTCTCGAAGTAGTATCCGTAACCGTCCGGCCCGCCCATGTCGCGTGACGGGGGCGAAGTGACGAGTGACGAGTTACGAGTTGCGAGAGTCGGCAGCCCGAACACGGGCAGCACAAAGACGATTGTCAGCAGCAAAACAGCAGTAATCCGCACAATCCCTCCATTCCGATTAGACATATAAGTGTACCAGAGAATCGGCCCGCACTCAAGGAAAACGGTCGTGCCCTTGAAGCCGGTCGCCTCCGCTGCCGCGCCGTAGGTTTGACAGCAGGCCTTTTAGGTCTATCATACTCGTATGAGCAGAGCGGTGGCTCTTCTCCTTCTGGCCGCATTTGCGGTCGGGCTTGCGGCGCGGCTTGACTGGCGGCAGGACGAAATGGCTCTGCGCGACTCGCTGAGCCATGTGCATCCGAGGGTCGGCGGGCGGACGACTGCGGCTTGACTTTCTGATGTCGGGTTCTAGAATCAGGCCATGACGCCGCGCTGGTTGAGCGTCGTTCTGCTGCTCGCAACGACAGTAGCCCTTAGCAGCGGGCTGTCGTTCCAGGAGCACGCGGTCGTGCAGGAGTCGCTGTCCCGCGTGCATCCGAGGATGCGGGCATCGTGGCTCAAGGAGCGCGGGCTGGACGATTCGTACTACACGACGTTCAGGAAGCCCGACAGTCAGGGCCTAGTCGAGGTCGGCCGTTGGTCATACGGCCCTTCGTACGATGTTGACGGCAGGGTCACGCCGACGGAGACGTTGGTGGCCTTGGCGCGCGGCTCTGGCGTCAGCCTGCTCAGGTTCTCAAGGCAAGACTCGCTCTCAATCAGACTTCTTTCCGACATCAATGCCGAAGGGCTGATGTGCCGCGTGAATCTGGCCGACACGCTGCTCTATGTCGGCTCGCGGGCCGGGCTTGAGGTCTACAACATTGCCGACGAGCAGACGCCGGTCCGGCTCTCGTGGATTCAGACCGCACTCAACGACTTCGACGTGCAGGATTCCTTGGCCTTTGTCATCGGCGCGGACGACAGCTTCAAGGTCTACAACGTGTCCGACCCGGCAAACCCGGTCTTCCGTGGTGCCTGCCGGGACTCGGGCTATTGCGTCTCAGTCTCGGACACCCTTGCACTGGTGGCCGAGCGCTGGGGGCTGCACGTTCTGGGCGTGGGGAATCCAGCAAGTCCGCACCGCCTGAACTCTTGGGGCAGTGCCATTGACGCGGTGACGGCCCGAGCGAATCTGGCCTACGTCACGACGTTCAACCCGAACCAGCCTGGTGAAATAGCGCTGACGATACTGGACGTGTCCGCCCCGCAGAACATCGTGCAAATCGGGCATCTGAATGGGCCTGGTGGGCCTGAGGTGTACGTGATTGACACGCTGGCCTTCTGCTCCGGCGATGCGGTCAGCGACACGATGAAGATAGTGTCAGTGGCTAACTCGGCTCAGCCGAGGCTCATCGGCACTGGGCGGACCAGAGGCTGGGACGAAGGGATATGGGCCAGCGGGTCGAACCAGGCAGCCTTCGTGGCAGACAACTACGAGGGGCTGTACGTGTTTGACATCGAGAGTCCGGCGAACCCGGTTCTCGACACAGTGCTGCCTGGAGTTGACCTGAGCTACGACGTCTACATTGACAACGGCAGGGCATACATCGCCACAGACAAGTCGGGACTCAAGATACTCGACGTCAGCGACCCGACGAGACCCTTCACACTGGGCAGCTACGACACGGCAGGACAGGCGCCGCTCATGCGGTCCGCAGCCGCCAAGGATTCCTTCGCCTTCGCAGGCTGGGGCAGGCCAGCGCTCCTCACTCTGAGCGTCAGCGACCCGACGCGTCCTGTCGTGGTTGGGGGCTGTGATAGCGTGACAAACCCGCCCAAGGACATGGTACTGCGCGACTCATTCGTCTACGTTGCCGAGCAGAGCTTCTTCCAGGTTGTCAACGTCGCCCGGCCGCGTGAGCCGGTGCTGGTGGGGAGCTGCGTGCTGCCGTACGATTCATACGACATGGACTTGCAGGACACGTTCGCGTATGTCGCCAACCTGCTGTCACTCCAGATAGTCAACGTAGCTCGACCCGACAGTCCTCGTGTTATCGGGACGTGGTCGGGAAATGTCGATGGCGTGGATGCCGCTGACACCATTGCCTACGTGACCGGTAACAACTACTCGGTATATGCGCTGAACATAGCCAACCCGTCGTCACCGTACGTGCTTGACTCGGCTTACTTCGGTCAAATAGGTACCGATGTCGTGGTGGCCGGGTCGTTCGCATACGTCAGTGAGGACGTGGTTCACATCGTTGATGTGGCCGACCCGCGCAACTTGCGGTTGGTGGGCACGGCCAGCGTCCCATACTGGACCAGGCGACTGTACTACTCCGCACCATATTTGTATGCCTGCTGCGCG
>CAIVTL010000322.1 GCA_903908785.1 Caldifarciminota bacterium
CGCCTCTCGTATCTCGCCTCTCGCCTCTCGTATCTCGCCTCTCGCCTCTCGCCTCTCGTATCTCGTATCTCGCTTCACTATTCTCGTAGCGTCTACGGCATTTCGTGGCGCGGGAAGGTGAGCGTCACGGTCGTGCCCGCGCCCGGGCTGCTCTGGATCTCGATTCTCCCCCCGCAGACTCCGACCAGCCGCTGGGCCACGGTCAACCCGATTCCCACGCGATGGGACGACGTTGTGAATAGCGGCTCGAATGCGCGCGCCCTGACCTCTTCGGACATCCCGGGCCCATTATCGGAGATGACGATTCGCGTTTCCCGGTCCGCGTGCTGACACACGATGCGGATACGGCCTTCGCCGGGCAGAGCCTGGATGCCGTTGTCAATGATGTTGGTCAGTGCCCGCCGAATCTGGGACGAGTCGCAGAAGAGCACCGCCCCGGGGTCCACCGCGGTTTCGATGCTCACCTCGGACCGGGTCTGAACCCGACCCAGGGCGGCGGCGACCAGTACCTCCACGTCGGCCACCTGCCGGTCTGCAACCTCAGTGCCGGCCAGGGTCTCGAGATTTGAGGCGATGTTGTTCACCTCCTCGACTGCCCTGAGCAGGTAGGTGAGGTGGCGACGCGCCTTCTCGTCCATGTCTGCACCGGAATGGATGTTGAGAAAGTAGACTGCGTTGCGCATGACGCTGAGCGGCTGGCGCATCTCGCCCGACAAGCGCGAGGCCAAGTGGCCAACCGCGGCCAGTTCCTCGACCCGGCCGGCAACGGTCGAGTCAGGCACAGCCGGTTTCGGCGCTCGTGTTTGTTTCAAGAACCAGAATATACCGCCAATCCTGCAGCCGTCAACTCGCGCGGCTACGAGTTGCGCGAAGCGAGAAGCGAGAAGCGAGAGGAAAGTTACGAGTTACGGGTTACGAGAGACGAGAGGCGAGAGGCGAGTTTCCGGTCTGGAGTTTAGAGTTTAGAGTTTAGGGTTTAGGGTTTGTCCCCGTCCGCCTCCGCTCCTCTTAGAGTTTAGAGTTTAGGGTTTAGGGTTTGTCCGTTCCTCTCGGACCTTGGGGTTTAGAGTTTGGAGTTTGAAGTTTCCCGCCGGAGGCGGGCTTTGGAGTTTGTTCTCAGCCGCCGGTTGTCTGCGCCAGCGGCAGCGTGAAGTGGAGCCGGGAGTCTGCGCCGGGGACACGCTCTATCCAGGCTTTGCCATGATGGGCCGCGATAATGGCATCGGCCAGCGCCATACCCAGCCCGCCCCACGACCCGAACCGGTCCTGGGACGAGCCGGCCACCGGATTGGTCGTCTCGACCGAGAAGACGACATGCATCTGGGCATCGTCCGGTCCGGCGGCGACCAGGACGCGCATGCCATCGACCGCGTACTTGACCATCCCGGCCAGATACGTCCGCACGACCTGTCGAATCCGGTCCGGGTCGCAGCGCACCGGCACGTCCGGCACCCGCACCTGCACGTCCATGTTGCGCTCGCTGATCAGCGCGCCCAGGTCCGCCACGGAGGTCAGTATCAACTCGTGCAGCTTCGCGTCAGCCAATTCCAGGGCCACGTCGCCACGGTCAAAGCCGGAGACCTCGAGCATCTGGCTGCGCAGGGTGTCCAGCGACCTCAGGTTGGAGTAGATTGCCTCGACCGCCTTCTTCTGTTTGTCCGGAACCGGGCCCAGCACTCCGTCGCGCAGGAGCTCCGCGTAGCCCTGCACGACGGTCATCGGCGTACCGAAGTCGTGCATCATCGCAATATCCATGAGCTCCCGTCGCTGGCGGCCGGCATCGGCGAGCTCGCGGTTCTTCTCAGCCAGCGCGACGTTCGCCTCCTCCAGTGCGGCCACGGACTTGTTTATCTCACCGGCCAGAGTAGCCAGTTCATCCCGACCGCTTGCCCGCACGAGGTGGCAAACTCCGTCCTGATGCCGGCCAAGGGCGACCACGTCACGAGTCAGGCGCGACAGGCGACCCAGCACCAGGGTCTCCAGCAGCAGAACGGACAGGCCGCCGAGAGCCAGGCAGACAGCAAGCAGGGCAATAAAGAGCCAACTGATTGCGGTCCGGCCCCGCTCCACGATGCTGCGCGCCTGGCTGACCTCCAGCACCAGCGCCGCATGCCCGAACAGGTCGTGGACCGGAGCGTAGGCCGCCACGAACTGACGGCCCAGCGGCTTCACCGCCGCAGGTTTGCCCTCCCGCAACCTGGGCACGCGCGGGTCACCCGGTGCGAGCAGTGCGACCGACAGGTGGGTTTGAACCGCCAGCAGCGCGACCTCGGCCGAGTCAAGAAACCGACCCATCACCAACGTGCCCCGGGCCGGTCCAGTCTTGTCGGTGGTGAGAATCGGCCGAATCGCGAGCAGCAGCGGCCGGCCAGCGAGCATCGCCAGACCGCTCAGCCCCGCCGTGTCGCGGTCACGCAGCAACGAACTCCCGGGACGGAACAGGCGCTCAATCGCGGCATCCGTCGGCAAGGTGCGGCCGCGAATCAGGTCGAACTCGTGCTCCTGCACGGGCCGACCCGCGGTATCGTAGAGCGCAAGCAGATTCATCCTCAGCCCGGCCAGCGTGCTCGGGGCGATGTTCGCGGCCACGAACGCCGGATTCCGGTCGTCCAGGTAGCGGTACGCTTCGTCCCAGTTGCCCCAGTCGGTCGCGTACGTCTGCATTGCCGCCAATTCCGCAGCCAGAGCGTCCTGCACCCTACCGGCGTTCCGCTGCATGAACTCGGTCTCGAGGTTTCGGAAACTGGTTGTGAGAATGCTGGATGAAACAACAAACGCGGCCAGGCCCGCCACCAAAATTGTGGCGACGACCGAAAGAAGCGTCTTCCGGCGAAGACTCATGGCTGACCCGGCTCATAGCCCGGGCGTGCATCGAACGATATTCCCAAACCCATCGAGATAATTATACAAGTGTCAAGGCCATCGGTCAACCGCGGCGGCTGCAGAACGACACGTCCAAAACCCCAAACGCCAGGAGAAGCGGACGGCGGACGGGGCAAACTCTAAACTCCAAAGCCCGCGCTCGGAGCGCGGGAAACTCTAAACCCCAAACTCTAAACTCCAAGGAGTTGCGAGTTGCGAGTTACGAGTTGCGAGTCGGACATTCCCGAAGCGAAGCTTCTTTGGACTGCGGCAGCGCGAGCTGCCGCTTTTCGGGACACCGGACTCGGCAAGCTAGGAGAGGCGAGAAGCGAGAAACGAGAGGAAAGATACGAGAGGCGAGAGGCGAGAGGCGAGACGGAGTTACGGGTTACGAGTTACGGGTTACGAGAAGAAAGATACGCGATACGAGAGGCGAGAAACGAGAGGGAAGTGGGGCTGTTGAAGAAGCCGCCTCTTGTCATTCTGAGCGCAGCGAAGAATCTTCGCGATGATGATACTACGAGAATTAGAAGACCCTTCACTTCGTTCAGGGCGACATGAATGGGGTTTTACAACAGCCCCGGAAGTTACGAGTTGCGGGTTACGGGCTACGAGAAGAAAGATACGCGATACGAGAGGCGAGAGGCGAGAAACGAGAGGGAAGTTGCGGGTTA
>CAIVTL010000323.1 GCA_903908785.1 Caldifarciminota bacterium
ATGACCGACCCGAATCAACGGTTGACTGCATGGCAGATAAAGACCGACACCGGCAGAGTGAAGCAGATACTCGACACCCTGCGGCCGGCGATGCTCGAACACTACAAGGCGGCAGTGGCAAGCCTCTGCGAGATGGAAACGAAGGCGCGGCAGACGCTCAACGCGGCGGGAGTGCACACCATCATGTACGTGCCCTACCTGAGCTATGCGCGGCAGCTCTACAAACTCTCGCGCCAGCAGGGCATCTCGGGAGAAAGCTTCGCCCTCGTGGCCCAGGTCCTCCTCGAAAAATGGGCCGCCCGCCGCCTGGACCCGGCCGTGCTCGCGGCAATCCGCACCGAAGTGTTCGATGTCGCCGCCCCAGCGCCGTAGGAGAGTGAAGCCCGCCATAGAGAACCCAAGGTCCCAGGGCGGAAGTGGCATCCACCCTTTGGAGTGCGGTCGCGAAGTGAGTCGGGGCGAGCATGACGCCCGCCCCGACCTGTGTCCTGCGTTCTGTATTCTACCTACTGTCCTCGCTACCGCGCCACCACCGCCTTCTTCACGTCTCTGAATCCCGGCGTGTCGAGGCGGTAGAAGTAGACGCCGTGCGGAACCAGCCTGCCACGGCTGTCTTTCGAGTCCCAGTTCACCGAGTACGCACCCGGCTTCTGGAACCCGTTCTGCAGCGTGCGCACGGTGCGACCCGTGACGTCATACACGCGCAGACTCACGTTGCCAGCAATCGGCAGCGAGTAGGCAATCTGGGTCCGGTCCCGGAACGGGTTGGGCCGGCAGGCGGCAAGGCTCGGCCGGATAGGAACCGGCACCTTGCCAGCGCTCTGCTGCCCCTCGCCCGCCAGTCTGAGGTTGCACTTGTTGTACTGCACTTCGTAGTAATTGGTCTGAGGCGACTCGCACCAAACCAGGTGGACATAAGGCGTTGAGTCCTTGGTCTGGAAGAGCACGTGCGGGTAGCTGGATTTGGTTGAGTTGTCGGCGATATTCAGGGTGTCGGTGAAGTTGACGCTGATGAGAATGTCGTAGTCGGTGGTCGAGCGGTGTTCTTCCCATGCCACGATGACCGAGTCGCCCATGGCGATGGTCGGGTATTCCGATACCTTGCCGGCCGTGTTGCTCAGGTTGGCCGAGGATTCCCAGTTGGTGTACGCGCTGTCGGTCGAACGCCTGCGGCTGTAGATGTCCGCGGTGTCGCCTTCGGCCCATGCCAGGACTACCTGGTGCCGGTCGGCCGCGATGCACGGGTGCAGCGAGGGCTTGTTAGAGTTTGAGAGATTGATGGGCACAGCCCACGTGCCGCTGATGCTGCTCGTGCGGGCGTCCTTTGTCATCGAGTACTTTATCTCCCCATTGTCTTCCCACGCCAGGTGAATCCGGTCCGTGTCCGGCTTGTAGGGCTCCACGGTGAGCGTCGGGGCTGTGACCTTGGAGCCGGTCGCGAGTGTAACCGTGGACTTGGTCGTCCCGTTGAACTTGACCACGACGATGCTGTTGAGGGCGGGACTCGCACCAGTGACGAAGAACGCCGCGTAGGCGATGGCTGAGGACGTATCGGACGCTCCGGCCAGACTGGCCGGGCCAAGCGCGCGATTCTGGGGGTTCGTGTACAGCGTCTGTGGGCTGGACCATCCAGTACTGATGCGCCAGTAGGCTTCCTGGGTCACGGTGGCGGTCGTCTGATTCACCCGGTGCACCACGACCCAGCGTCTGCCGCTTGAGTCTGCGGCAATCGCGGGCAGGTCCCGGCCCTGAGCCATGACCTCTCGCCGCCACGAGTCGCCGTCTGCAGACCGGGCATATATCACCGCGCCATCATGGTCGGAATACACGCAGAAGAGGCTGTCGTTCAAGGACTTACGCAGCAGCTTGCAGCCGTTGTTGGCCTTCGTGGCGTCGCTCCCGGCGTGGGAGGTATTCAGGCTGTCGCACACGTACCGGACTTCACCGGTGTCGTACACCCCGGAGTCCACCTCGAACGTAACTCCCGCGGTATAAAGGAGATGCACCCTGAGCTGATCGATTGACGGGCTCACCGCACTCGATTCGGCCACTGCGTGCGGATTGTATACACTCATCGTGTCCAGGTCCACGAGGGTCACGACGCTGTCCCGCACTTTGGCTCGAATCTGCCAAATCCCGGCCACAAGCTGCTGCCAGCAGGTCACGCCCGCGCCCGCGTAGACTGCCCCGTCGAGCGTATCTGCAGTCGAATCGCTCGGATTGGCCGCGGTCTGCCAGCCGGCGAACATCCCGCCGCCGACGGCGCACGTCGCGTGATGCACGACGAACGTATCCGAGGCTTCCTCGGACCAGACTGCGTGCAGAATGCCACCTTCATTATCAAGCACAGACATCGGATGGCGCGCACCCGAGGTGGCCAGCACTGTCGGGGTGGACCAGGTGTCGGGCGGGCTCCAACTTGTGGGAGTGTAGGTCAGCGAAGCTTCCTTGACCGCTGCCCCGTCCTGCCAGGTGACGAAAATGTGCCCGGATGTATCCGAGGACACGCAGGGCAGGCTCTCAGTCAAGCCACTGGTGTTCACGGCTATCGTGTCCAAGGCCAAATTCCCGGTGTCCAGTTTGGCATAGAGAATTCGGCTCGCACCTTGGGCTGTGTCATACAAGGCAAAGACGACATGCGCCTGGTAACGGCCGCTGACCTTGTTCGATGGACAGCAGATTGACGGCTGCCCCGGAATGGCCGTCGTGCTGTCGCCGGCGAAGACAGCCTTGTAGCTGCCGTCGCCGAGCATCGCCCACAATGTATCACTGCGCAGATAGCTGACCCACCGGTTGCCGTCGCCATCCAGCGCCAGGGCTGGCAGATTCCCTGGCCCGACCAGAAGCGGCAGGAGCCCATCCTCAATCGGGCCCGACACCACATGCGGCCAGTTGACCGCGGCATAGTGGACGGTGCCGGTTGCATCGCTGGCGACTAGTCGGCCAGTCCCAAGACCTGTGCCTGCATTACTCGTGGGTACGTCATCCCAAGCGCCCAGTCTAGTGCTGAGGGACCGGTACGGGCTGCTGGGGTAACCATAGACGCTGAGACCGCGTGGACTAGGAACTTGATTGGCGGGACTGAACGCCGCAACCGAAGGATGGAGGTCGCGGTCACCGGCTCCTGTGAATTCCGGAGAGATGGGTTGCTCGTAAATCCAGAGCATGTCATTCTCCGGACTCCATGGTACGTACCGCCCGAAAGCGGTGGTCACGACCGAGTGATTCTGATCCGTCCTCTTGCATACGACCACAACCGCAGGATGATTCCCACAGGTGACCGCAGCTACATTGACTTGGTCGTAGCCGGCTTCATCATTGAAGTACGAAATCGAGTCTGGGGCGCCGGCCGGATACCATGTGCTGCCGCCGTTTGGGGAGAACTTGTACCTGACCTTGCCGTAGGACAAGAAGCAGGCGAACACGAAAGAGTCGACCGCCGCGATGCACGGTTGGCAGGCTCCCTCTGGGCACAGAAGTTCCGAGGTCGCACCCCACTCATCGCCGTGGTTGGTTGACTTGGTGAATACGATGCCCATCACCGGGTCGTCGCACACGCAGTAGACGTCAGTGCCGTTGGCATTGCTCACCGCCAGAGATGGACAGGAAGTGCCTTCGGCAACCGTGTACTCGCCGAACAGCGGTCCGTGGTCAGACCAGCTGTCGCCGTTTATGTCACTGACCGCCCATCTCAGTGCGTACATGTCTTCTTCAGATACAGGGTCAACATAGTGGTCAGAGAACATGACGCAGGCGTAGTAGTTGTTCACTCCCCGGAAGAAAGCCGTTGCGAACGTCTGGTCTTCGCAATCATGGGGAGCAGGTTCGGTCAGATTGTTGAAGTCGTAGAGACAGCCCGGCGACTGTTCCACGAGGGCGTCGGACTTGCCTCGACAATGATATGGCTCCTCCTCGTCATCAACCCAGACCCAGACCTTGTGCCAGTCACTCGCGGTAACGCACCCGAAGGTGGGTTCGTTGGCGCTGTAGATATCGTCCGGGAAATGCTGTGCTTCTGCGTCGTAGTCCCAGTCCTTGAACTCGTACGCCACCAACTTCACATTGGCGCCCTCACGGCGGGCCGCCACACTCATCCACGTTCTCCATCCTGTGTCCGGTGGGGTTTCGTTGAGGTAGTATTCGCCCAACGCGACGGCGTTCGAGCCGTTGTTCTCCGTGATGTACAGATGATTCTCTTCGTCTTCGATCGGGGCAGGGTTCTGGTTCCATACCCAGGTGTAGGCCGCTGATGCAGGCGAACACAGAATTACCAGAGTTCCCAGAACTGCCATCGCCAGCTGTTTCATGTCAGTCACTCCCTTTGAGTTCGGTCGTTCATGGTCTGCTGCCACCGCGTCCTTTGACTTCCGCAACATGCCGGCTAATCTGTAACCGACGGGCAGCAACAGAACCTTCGTTCTGTCCTGTTACTTTGATCGGTGGCAGGTGCTGCCCTTACTCTTTTTCGTGGACTCCGCTTCAGGCCATGCGCAATTCGTCAGGTCATGCGCACCTCCCATCAGAATCGTTCATTGTCACCTCACAACCACAATCTTCATCGGGCCGCGTCCGAACCCGGAAGTCAGATAGATCCCAGGGCTGACGGCAGTTTTGCCATCTCGCGCTGAAATGCGGCGACCGGCGACGTCGTACCACATTCCTTCACGCATCACATCGGCGGTCGTCGCTCGCTGCACGGTTTGCGACGGATGTCGTTTCGGTGATGCAAATGGCTCCGCGGCGATTCCTGCCGACACGCTATCGGGATAGACGAGTATCGCCGAGCCAAAGTACGTCAGGTACACGCGCTTGAGTTCCGGGCTTGACAGGAGACGTTGCGGCAACGACGGAGTCGGCAGCACTGCTGCCAATGTGTCGGCCCGCGTGTCGTACGCGAGCATGCAGTTCGCGCGGCTGCTCAGGAGGTAGAGATATCTCCCAGAGTAATCTACACAGGGGTCGGTTGGCCCGAGAGTATCCGCCA
>CAIVTL010000324.1 GCA_903908785.1 Caldifarciminota bacterium
GGCGAGAGGCGAGAGGCGAGGGGTGCGATTGGGGATTCTCGACTCTGGATTTCGGATTGTCGATTGATGAGGGGCCGCAGGAGAGGATGGAGACGAATGCAGAAGTCAGAATGTAGAATGCAGAGGTCAGACGGACAGATTGCGGCCTGCGCACTTGAGCACTGGAGCACTTGAGCACTAGTGCACTACTCCCCTTCGATAACTATCTTCGAGAGGTCCGCAACCGTGCGGAATATTGACCGGACGTAGTGAAGCAGGTTGAGGCGATTGGAACGCACGTTCGGGTCTTTGTCCATCACCAGCACGTCGTCGAAGAACTTGTCTATCGTCGGGCGCAGGCTGAGCAGGAGCCGGAACGCCTGCTGGTAGTCCTGGGCCTTGAGCGCGACCGATAATTCGGGCACGATTGCGTTGGATTGCTCCCAGAGCTCTCTCTCGGTCGGCTCGCTCATCAGTTCCTTGACGGGCACGACCGATGCCGTTTCACTCTTGAGGATGTTGGCCACGCGTTTTTGCCCCACGGCCAGCTTCTCGAACTCGGGCTGGGAACGGTATGCGGTGAGGGCGGCCGCGCGCAGCATGGCCTGGGTTGGTTCATCCCAGCTCGTTTCCATCACCGCCAAGGCGACGTCATAGCGGATGCCCTGTTCAGCAAGCAGGGCGCTGAGCCGGTCGCGGAAGAACCCGGGAATCTGGTCCGAGTACTCGGATTTCGAGTTTGGGAAGCGGCTGACCGCGGTCTCAATGAGCCCTTCGAGGTTCATCGGAAGTCGGCGTTCCAGGATGATGGCGAGGAGCCCCGAAGCCTGACGCCGGGCCGCGAACGGGTCTTCGGACCCGGTCGGAATCTTGCCGTTGAGAAACGTCCCGACGATGTTGTCGAGCTTGTCGGCAATGGCGAGCAGTGCGCCGTTCAGGGTTGCCGGTAGCTTGTCGCCGATGAATCGGGGCAGGTAGTGTTCGGCAATCGCGTCGGCCACGGCAGGCGGCTCGCCCAGGCTGCGCGCGTAGATGCCGCCGATGCGTCCCTGCAGCGAGGTGAATTCCTTCTCACGTACCATGTTGGTTAGCAGGTCGGTCTTGCAGAGCCGGGCCGCGCGGTCCAGTCCGGCCGCGTCGAGCCCGGGAACCCAGGCGGCCAGTATCCCGCAAAGACGGCGCAGTCGTTCGCTCTTGTCGAAGTAAGTGCCCATGCCTTCAATCCATGTCACCTGCTTCTCATCCTCGACCAGCGCTTCGAGGCCGTGTTTCAGGTCGGCCTCGACGAAGAAGCGGGCGTCGCGCAGCCGTGACTCGGCGGCTTTCTCGTACCAGCCGGCTACGGCAGCGCGGTCGCAGCCCGGAGTATTGGTGACGGCGACGAAGCGGGGGAGAAGTTCGTCCGAGTCGGCCTTGCGAATTGAGAAGCAGCGCTGGTGCTTCTTGAGCGCGGTAATCAGCACTTCGGCGGGCAGGCCGAGGTAGTCCGGGCTGAATGAGCAGAGGAGCAGTTCCGGGGATTCGGTAATATCGGTAGTCTCGTCGAGCAGTTCCTCGTCGTCTACCGGACGGCCTTCGACCGTGGCGGCGAGGCGGCTCAGTTCTTCGGCGATGGTCTGGCGCCGGGTGTCGTGCGACGCGATGACGCCATGTGCCTCTAGCGCGGCGGCGTATTCGGCCGGGGCGGTGATACGAAACGAATGCGGTTCCGAGTTGCGCAGGCCGCGGGAGTCGGCGCCGGACCGAAGCTCACCGAGTGGGAACTCGACGGCGTCAGGACCGAACAGGCAGACGAGCCAGCGAATCGGCCGGGCGAACCGAAGACCGCTCGCGTCCCAACGCATGTTCTTGGGGAACGGCAGGGCGCTGATGATTCCGGGCAGCCGTTCCTGCAGCACTTTCGTGGTCGGCACCGGGTCAGTCTGTTTCTTGAGGAACACGTATTCGCCGCGGGGTGTCTGTTTGAAGTATAGGTCCGTCGGGGTCTTGCCGTGGGCGGCGCTGAATCCGACCGCGGTCTTGGTGGGGTTGCCCTGGGTGTCGAACGCGGCCTTGCGGGGAGGGCCCTGTAGTTCGACAATCTGGGCAGGCTTGCCGTTTGCCACGTCGCTCAGGCGGAGCGCGAGCCGGCGCGGGGTCGAGAAGAGTTCGGCCGGGCCGGCCGGGATGTCGCTTTCCGCAAGCGCGGCCCGCACCCGGCGCTCAAGGTCGAGCAGGGCCGGTTTGAGAAACGAGGCCGGAATCTCTTCGGTGCCGATTTCGAGGAGCAGTTGCTTCATCGCGAGGATATTACCTGAGAATGAGGGCAGAATCAACCGGGCGCAGGCTGCGAGCTACGAGTTACGAGTTGCGGGTTGCGAGTTGCGGAAGCCATTGACAATCTCGGACAGTTAAGCTAGATTCTAGTGGGAGGATACGATGAAGCGTTCCTATAAGAGATGGTCCCGAGAAGAGGTGCTCCGGGTGATTGGCGAGTTGAGCGCCAAAGGCAAGCAGCTCAATTCCGGCCACATCGCCCGCAACTATCCGGCGCTCGCCTATGCTGGGCGCAAATACTGTGGCAGTTGGGAAGGTGCCATAAAGGCCGCCGGGCTTGACTACGAGGCAATCCGGCGCAAGTGCTTCTGGA
>CAIVTL010000325.1 GCA_903908785.1 Caldifarciminota bacterium
GATTGGTGGCGAAGACCACCTTGGCCGGCGCTCCCGGTCCGCTCGGCGTGAAACTGGCGCTCGGCGCACTGGTGATGGCCCCCAAGGTCGCCGTCAAGGTAGGCACTCAGAATCTCTTCAGAACAGTGTTGTTCCAAATTCCACCTTTCTCCTCTCACATTCGTCATTCGGACTTCGCGCTTCGGACTTCACCCGGCTACTCCCCTCTCGTCCAGTGTCGGTCTTCGAGATAGGGCGATAACTCCTTACGCAGGAACGCACGCGCCCGATGGAGCTGCGACTTGCTGGCCCCGTCGGTGATCCCGAGTATCTTCGCAATCTCCCCGTGCTTCAGCCCCTGGATGTCGTGCAGGACGAACACCCGCCGGTACCCGTCGGCCATTCTCGGAAGCGTACTGTCAATCAGCCGCGAGACGCTCAGTGGCGTGGAACCGACTTCCATACCATCATCAATCGACACGGCCTGGCGAAGCCTTCGCCGCCGTCGGAAGTCGAGGCAGGCATTCACCGCAATCCGGTAAATCCACGTCGAGACCGCCGAATCGCCCCGGAACGACGACAGCTTCTTGAAGACTTTAACAAAGATGTCCTGCGTCACGTCCTCGGCATCCGCCCGATTCGAGAGCATCCGATAGGCTGTACTGAACACCCGGCCCCGGTAGGTCTCGTACAACTGCTCGAAATCAAGGTCGGCGCCGGTCTGGCGCTCGGTTTCTACTACTTCAAGGGTATCGTTCACCTTAGTCTTGGATTTAGACGCCCCGGCGGGCTTCTGGTTGCCTTCGTTCGTATCTGGGTTCGTGCCCGAACCGCGGTCGTGGGATTCAGAATCGGCCACAACCTAAGATACTGCAGAGACTGGAGGTATGCAAGCATCCACCCGTTCGCCCCCACTCGCTGGGACCGGCACGCGTCCGCCATCCAGACAGGCCCGGTTCCGCGCTAGACCGGAATCCGATCGCCGCGCCTGACCCGACCGGTTCGAACTCGCTAAGGAACAGTACAGCGGAAACCGAGCGCCGGATGGTTGCCACCGGACTCCGGACCCCAGTAGCGTTCGGCACACCTTACCCAGACTGACTGACCGTTATTGTAGGACCCGCCCTTGGCCACACGGTCACTCCCCGTTGTCGGGCCGGTAGGGTTCGAGTCAGGGCTGAACGAGTAGTAGTCGCTGCCGTACCAGTCACTGCACCACTCCCACACATTCCCCGCAAGGTCCGCGCACCCGTAGAACGACGCCCCGGCCGCAAACTGCCCGACTGGCGAGGTATGGCTGAACGTATCACCGTCGTCCATGTTGCAGAGCGTCGAGTCCGGCTCCGCATTGCCCCACGGGTACGTTCGCGCGTCCGTTCCCCGGCCTGCCTTCTCCCACTGCGCCTCCGTCGCAACCGACTTGTGCGCCCACTTCGCATAGGCCGCGGCATCGAGCCACGAGACAAGAACAACCGGATAGTCTGGGAAGGACAGGAAGTAGTCACCCATCCCGGAGAAGTGCGGGTCATCAGGATAGGCCCTGCCGGTCGCGTCGCAGAAGCGGCGGTACTCGTGGTTGGAAACCTCATACTTGTCGACGTAGAACTCGTCCATGTACACGTCGTGGATGGGTTGCTCGTCCGGGTTCGTGGTCGAACCCATCGTGAACGTGCCGGCCGGTATCTTGATGAGCACCGAGCTGTCCTGAGCCAGTCGGTATTCCTCATAGCCCTGCGCGTTCACGCCAATGTAGGTGAGTTCGGCATTCGCGGGCGCTAGCGTCACGCCAATCGAAACGGTATCATTCACGGTTACCGTCAGGGTCGTATCCCAGCGTCGGTAGCCGCTCAACTTGAGTCCTACCTCGCGGGAGCCGGGTGAGACGCTATCGACCAGACAGTCGGTCCTGTCGCCGGTGCTCGAGTTGTCGAGCCAGACCTGGGCTCCGGTCGGAACGGAGTGCACGCGCAGCATGCCCTGCAACTTTCCGAGACTACCGGCCACCGCGACTGTCGAGTCCAGGACGACAGCGATGGTCGTGTCCCAGTCTGAGTACCCGGTCTTCTTGAGTTGCAGTACGTGCGGCCCGGTGGGCAGGCTCTCCAGCAGGCAGTAAGTCGTCCAGCCGGTGTTCACGCTGTCCAGCCACACTTGCGCCCCGCCCGGCGTCGAGCTCACCTCAAGCGAACCGTACGCGCGTAGCAATTCAGCATCGACGGTGTTCGGCTGGCCCGCGACAACGGTCAGCCCGCTCGTCCAGTCCCGGTGCCCGGCGAGCGTGAGCTTGATGGTATGCTCGCCCGGCGAGACCGAAGTCAGCAGGTAGTTGGTTGTCTTGCCTGTGCTGACGCTGTCCAGCCAGATTTCTGCCCCGGTCGGGGTCGAGTTCACCTGAATCCTGCCGCGGTTTCCATTCTGGGTGCACCCCCACACTAGCAGGCAGCACACTCCCACGACCGCACCTACGGCCACAGCTACACTTCGACCTTTCATTCGATTCCTCCGTTTGTCCACATGCGGCGTACCCTACCTCTTGCCCGGAACGTAGCAGCAACGGAACCCAAGTGCTTCGTCCCAGGTTCCCGGCCCGCCCCAGAATCGCTCCGCACAGCGCACCCATGTCGGCGTGTTATTGAACGAGCCGCCGCGTGCGACGCGCGTCGAGCCATACACCGGACCGGGCGGGTTCGAGTCCGGGCTCGTCGAGTAGTAGCCTGAACCGTACCAGTCTCCGGCCCATTCCCAGACATTACCGGCAAGGTCCATGCACCCGTAGAACGACGCTCCGTCCGGAAACTGGCCGACCGGTGACGTGAAATCGTAGCCGTCGTTGTCGACGATGTTGCAGCGAGTCCAGTCTGGGTATTCGTTGCCCCATGGATAGGTCCGCTCGTCCGTGCCGCGCGCAGCCTTCTCCCACTGTGCTTCGGTCAGCAGCGCCTTGCCGGCCCATGCACCGTAGGCCTCGGCATCGTACCAGGTCACCTCCACGACCGGGTAGTCCGGGTACCTCGTGAAGTATTGGTCCATGCCCGGAAACCCCGGGTCATCAGGATAGGCCCTGCTGGTTGCGTCACAGAAACGCTTGTACTGCTTGTTGGTCACCTCGAACTTGTCAGTGTAGAACTCATCAAGGTATGCGTCGTGAATCGGCTGCTCGTCCGGATTCGTCGTCGAGCCCATCGTGAACGTCCCGGCCGGCACTTTCACGACTACTGAACTGTCCTTGACCCAGAGATACTCCTCGAAGCCTTGCGCGTTGTTCCCAATGTACACCAGACCGGACTCCGGGACGGCGATCAGCGCCGCGGTCACGGTCACCGTGTCTCCGGCACTCAGATTGAACGTACTGTCCCAATCCACATATCCGGTGAGTTTCAACGTGAGGTCGTGCTGGCCCGCGCTCACATCGGCGAACAGGCAGTTGGTCGTCCTGCCGGTATTCGAGTTGTCCAGCCAGACAGCAGCCCCGGTCGGCGTCGAATTGACCTGGACCCACCCTGCCGTGGCCGCCGCAAGAAGCGCCGAGACCGTCGTCGTCTCCCCGGCCACAACGGCGATGGTCGTGTCCCAGTCAGCGTAGCCCGCGAGCTTCAGTCCGACCGTGTGCGAGCCGACCACAATGCTGTCCAGCAGGCAGTTCGTCGTCTGGCCTGTGTTCGCGCTGTCCAACCACACAGCGGCTCCGGTAGGGCTTGAATTGACCCTGATGCAGCCCTGAACGACAGGGTCGAGTTGCTTGCTGACGGCCGTGGTTTCGGCTGCGCCGACACTCACGGTCGTGTCCCAATCCTCGAAGCCAACCTTGGTGAGCCTCAGGTCATGCGGGCCGGGCGCAAGATTGGCTATGAGGCAGTTGGTCGCCTTTCCGGTGTTCGCGCTGTCAAGCCACACGGTCGCGCCAGAGGGCGTCGAAGTGACCCGAAGAACGCCCTGCCCCGAGGCCAGCACAGCCGTGACCTGCGTTGTCTGACCCGCCATAACGGTCACGGTGCCGTACCAGTCGGCAAAACCGGACTTGACCAGCCTCAACGAGTGGATGCCCGCGGCAATACTGTCGAGCAGGCAGTTGGTCGTGTCGCCGGTTGCGACCGTGTCCAGCCAGACGGCTGCTCCGGTCGGGCTCGAATTAACCTGGACCTTGCCGAGCGCGATTGCGGCCAGCGTGGTATCCACCGTGGCCGTCTTGCCCTCGACGACATCGATAGCCACGGTCAACTTGAGATAGCCGGGTTTGACGAGCGTGACGGTGTGTTTGCCTGCCGGCACGCTCTCAATCAAACAGTCGGTCGTATCGACCAGTGCAGTTGTGTCCAACCAGACCTGCGCCCCGGTCGGAGTCGTGTTGAGTTGCAGCGCACCGCAATGAACCCTGCCCGGCCTGAGCCCGGCCTTGCACGCCACCAGCGCAAACCCGACCGTGCAGGCGACAACCAGAACCCATCGCAACGTCCTCGAGGAAGTCATCTGCTACCTCCCATCCGTACGCGGCCGGTAGGTGAGCGTCAGCACCATCGCCGGATTGATGAATCGGTCCAGCGCCGCAAGAACGGTATTGTGCAGGCCCATTTTCAACTGGTAGCGGTCCCACTCGACGACCGGGAACGACGCGCCCGCGGTCCACGCAAACGACGGCGTGCCGCCCGCCACCTTGCCGTCGCGGGACGTGAACCCGGGAATGTACGCGTACCCGACCCCGGCATCAAGCACGCTGTACCGCCCCTCAATCAGTACGCCGACCGGCCAGAACGACTCCGCCGCGCCGTGCTTGCTCACCTTGTCGGTTGTTATGGATAGGTTCAGTCCGACACCCCACAGGCCGTACGACACGGCCGGCTCAACAAAGACGCCGACCGACCGCCCGGTCCAGCCGCTCCAATGGGCATAGCCCGCAGCCACGCCCTGGCTCACCTCGAAATCCGCGGCGAACCCTGCCACGCACACGCACACGAGCGCAATCGCTGCTCGCATCATCACGCCTCCCTTTGGACTCACGCTCCGGCCTCAACTTCCAGTTACGGTCTCGGCATACAGCATGGCATCGGCCACCGTCCGGCGCCCGGACCGCAATTCAAACCACCCTATTATAGTCCGCCTGCCACCGTGTCAAGAAACGTCCCGGACGCTCCTCGGGGTTTCGGGAACCCGCTGTTCAATTGGGAATCTCGGCGCCCCCGAGGCCGCATGTCCCTCTCCCCTGCCCGCCGATTTACGAACCCGGCCCCGACGCGGCGAATGCTCGCGGCTGACGGCCGACGCGGGCGGCTAGATTCTGAACGCCCGGTAGGGCACGCTGCCGAAGCGGAGCCCAACCTGGAGGGCGAACCCGCTCAAGCCGAACTTCGGGGGTGGGACATCCCCGAGCCACTCCGGCCCGGCGAACGGGATGAAGTAGTTGGCTTTGGCGAACAGCCCGACGAACGACGCCCGTGACGACGGGAGGCGGCCCATCACTTCGACCCCGGGCGCCGCGCCGAGTGTCCAGGCAGAATACGACCGGCTGAAGTTGGGCTGGAAGTTGCCGACCAGCGTGCCATTCTCCACGGAATGAACGTAGATCATCCATGCGGCAAGACCGACGTCAAGGCACGGCCTGACCCAGAACCATTCCAGCGGCGCATAGGGATATCCTGCCTCGAAGTCGCCGCGCAGCGCCACCAGTTCGCTGCTCAGCGAATCAGCACGGGACGTGCGCGCGCCGACTGCGCCGGAGCCGCCGAATGTAACAATACCGACCTGCCCGCCGCCGTGCCCGCCGAGCCACCAGAGCGGTGCCGTGCCGGCGAACTTGCCGCTGCCGTTCCACTCATTCTGGTTCAGCGCCGTCAGGGTCTGGTTCAGTCCTTTCATGTCAACGAAGCTGCTCGTGACCTCGAACCCGCCATAGCCGAGGCACATCGCCGTCAGGGATAGAATGCCCATAGCTCCCACCCGTATCGTGAATCTCAACACGACCTCCTTGCCGCCGTCATCGTGGCCGGAAACTCCGAATCATGAGCGTGATTCTAGCGAGCGGACAGCCTCCGCGCAAGTGCATCCGTCGCTCGGTCGGCTTGACTACCGGCCGCGACCGGCTAGAATCGGACTCGCGCAAGCCGGCGTGGCTCAGTCGGTAGAGCAGCGGTTTCGTAAACCGCAGGTCGTCAGTTCAATTCTGACCGCCGGCTCTCTCAATTGTCGATTTGTGATTGCCGATTTCCGATTGCCAACACACTTGAGCACTCGACCACTGGCCCACTGGATCACTTTCCTTCGTCCTCGACCGTTCTTGACTCTCGTGGCCTATCCAATATCCTGACCCTGTCTCAAGCATGACTGTTCGCACATCTCCCCTCGACAGAGCGCTATTCGTTGTGTATCTGCTTGCGCTGGTGGCTGCCGGTTTGGCGGCACGCAGCCACGGCCGCGTTGCCGGCGGACTGACGCTGATACCGTTGGGGTTCGCGGCGATGCTCGCCCGGGGCCGCGACCCGAAGCGCGAAGTCGAGGAGCAGGCGGCGTTTGAGGAGGCGGAACGGGCCCGGGCGGAACGGCGTGCCGGCGCGGCGTTTGACAGCTTCGCCGACTCCAGCCCGGTCAGCATCGAGTTGTTCGCGCCGGACGGCAAGCCGCTGCGGAGCAACAAGGCGGCGGAACGGCTGCTCGGCAAAATCCCGCCGCCCGGCATTCCGCTGTTTGACGAACACGGGCTCAAGCGCGCCGGGCTGCTTGAACCGCAACTGCGGCGGGTCCTGGCCGGGACCCGGGTCGAGACGCCGCCGACGTGGTACGACCCTACCGAAATCGGCCTGCCCGGCATCCCCGGCCGCAAGGTCTGTTTCCGAGCCACGGTCTTCCCCATGTTCGACAACGAAGGCAAGGTCGCGCGCATCGCCGTGATGCACGAAGACCTGACCGAGATGAAGAAGCTGGAGCAGGAGACCAGGGAGAGCGCGGGACGGTCTGCCGCAGCCCCGCCGCCGGTTGACGGCGAGCCACCACCGGGCGCCGACGCGCGCGACATCGAGTTCCAGCGCAGAAAGCTCGAGGCGGCCCTGCGCGAGAGCGAGGAACGCTACCGGTCCCTGGTCGAGTCCGCCCGCGGCTACATCATCCTGCGCTTCTCCGAGGACGGCCACATCCTTGCCATCAGCCCGACAGTCGAGGAGCTATGGGGCATCAAACGCGACACGATAGTCGTGGACAACCCCGCCTTTTTCAGCCGGATTCACCCGGAAGACATCGAGCGGGTCAAGACCACCGAGGCCATAGCCCGCAAGACCGGATCATACCCGGACGGCTACCAGTTCCGGGTCATCCACATGACCACGAATGCGGTGCGCTGGCTCGAAGTCCGCGGCTCGGTCAGCGGCCACGCGGGCAAGCGCACGTTCGACCTGTTCCTGCTGGACGTCACCGAGACGCGGAAGACCGAGGACGCGCTCCGCGAACGGGACCGGAACCTCACCGCCATCGTCACCAGTGCCGGCGACGGCGTGTTTACGATGGACAAGGAATGGGTCATCCGCGACTGGAGTGCCGGTGCTGAAAAGGAGACTCGGGTAACGCCGGCTGAGGCGGTCGGCAAACGGCTGTGGGAAGTCTATCCCGACCTGGAGAAGAGCGGTTTCGGCCCGGTCTATCGTAAGGCGCTGCTCGAACGCATACCCCAGTACTATGAAGGATTCTACCAGGACGGCCGCGAGAAGTACGCGGGCTGGTTCGCCATCTGCATCTACCCCTACGGAACCGGCATGCTGGTGATGATACGCAACGTCTCGCAGCGCAAGCGGGCGGAACTGGCGTGGCGCGAGGCCGACGGGAAGTTGAAAGCCCTGCTCGAACAATCGGGCGTCGCCATCACGCTCAAGGACCACAACCTGCACTACATCATGGCCAATCCCGGCGCGATGAAGATGATGGGTCCGAACGCCGGCGACTCGGCTGTCGGCAAGACCGACCCCGAAATCTACAACTCCAGGGTCTCCGCCCTCATCACCTCGCACGACCGGCAGGTGATGGAGCGCGGCCAGCCGGTGGAGATGGAAATCGCCCTGCCCGATGGGACGAGCGCCAGCGCCGCCTGGTACCATGTGAGCAAGCAGCCGTGGTTCGGCCCGGCCGGCACGGTCGCGGGCATCCTCGACATCGCCTATGACATCACCAGCCGGGTGCGCGCCCAGCAGGAACTGCTCCGCCGCCGCGACTACGTCGAGAAGCTGCTGGGCGAACAAACCCAATCCCTGCGCAAGGCCCAGGACGAACTTGCGCGCTGGGTGAAGTAGCGACCTTTGGCCAGAAGAAAGCCGCCAAAACCATCTGCTTCCACGCCGAAACCCATTGAGTTCGAGGCCCTGACCCGGTTCGCCGCGAAGCGCGCGCTGCCGCTCA
>CAIVTL010000326.1 GCA_903908785.1 Caldifarciminota bacterium
ACAAGAACGAAGAGAGAGGAACCGGAAGGGCGTCGGGCGCGGGCGTTGTCATGCGTCGAGAGAATAGCTTCTGCACGGATGGAGTCAAGTCAGAGGCGAGAAGCCAGCCAAGACGCCAGTCCGTCTCCCACAAGCTCACCATCATCGATGGAGACTCCCGACAGCGTAGACCGGCACGTCCTGCCGGGCTGAAACCAGGCCGGAACCCTTCGCGCACCGGCGTCCGAAGCCGAACGTTCGGACCGAGTCACCATAGTCCTCAGCATGTTGAAATCCCACTCCAACGCACCCCTGCAAACCGGGACACGAGCCAAGTCGCCCGGAGCGATTCGGGAACGTCACTTCACGCCCGCTAACACGCCCTCAATTGCACTTCTCCGCGCTTCTAACAAGGCAAGATAAGACATGGCTCTAGTCTGGGCTCTCTTTATTACTCACTCTGCCGCAGGCTGGGCAGCGGTGGCGACTGAGGAGTCGGCAATACGCTGGGCAGCATAGCTAACCGTCGTATGCTCCACTGGTTAGGCGGCAAGCAAGGCCATAGGTTGGGCCGGAGTCAGGGCAGGCCTCTGGGCCGCCCTCAAGGCCGCCCAGGGGCTAGCCCTGGGGCTAGCCCACTATGCAGAACGCATGGCGGCGGCAAGGTCTGCCAGCAGGTCTGCCCTGAAGGCTGCAGAGTGCGCGGCCCAGCCTGCCATATAGAAATCCATGACGCTTGTGCTGGGTTTGGTTCTGCGCCATACTCGGTTGGCCGCGGCGGCTGCTGCCGCTGCGCAGTGAGAATTCTCAGGCGTGGCTTTCGCTCGGCTCTTGACAGAGAGCGCGGCGAAGGCCGTGAGAAGAACCGTGGCAGAGGCTTTGACCAAGAGCGTCGCACAGGCTCTGACGACCGGCGTAACAGAGCCCATGACAAGGAGCGAGACGGAGGCTACAGCGAAGGGCTTGGCAAAGGCTCTGACAAAGAACGTAATCGAGGCTCTGACAGGTAGTCCGGGGAACGCGGTGGTCCATCGGGCTGTATGACCATACCGCCCGCCAGGAACGGGAAATCCCAAACTCCAAACCCCAAAATCTCAAACCCCGTGCGGATGGCAACGCCCGCTCGGAGCGGGAAAGCCCAAATCCTAAATCCCAAAGCCCGCGAGGCGCGGTTCCATTCCGGTTGCCGATGCGCTTCTGTCGTTTGACTAGGCTGGACGAGCCGCTAGAATCACGCGGCGACCTATCATGACCGAAGAACGCTATCCTGAGTCACCCTCACCGCCGCCCTCTCTCTTGAAGGGAGAGGGAGGAACGAAGGGACGTGAGGACGTTGCGCTGGTGCGCGAGCGGGTGGCTGCGGCGAAGAATGTGATGGTCATTACCGGCGCGGGCATCTCGGCCGAGTCCGGGGTCCCGACGTTCCGCGATGACAATGGACTATGGAAGGAATTCAATCCGCTGGACTATGCGACCCGCGAGGCATTCCGGCGCGACCCGGTGAAAGTCTGGAAGTGGTACGACGAACGCCGGGTCAACATGGCGCAGGCCCGGCCGAACCCCGGACACCTGGCCCTCGCCGCAATGGCGCGACCGGGCAGGCGGGTGTTCATTGTAACCCAGAACGTGGACGACCTGCATGAGCAGGCGGGTTCAAAGGAAGTCGTGCACATCCACGGTTCGCTCTGGCGCACGCGGTGCGAGCGCGACGGCACCGTACTTGAGAACCGCGAGACGCCGCTCACCGAAGTCCCGCCGCCGTGCATGTGCGGCGAAATCATGCGGCCGGACATCGTCTGGTTCGGCGAGAACCTGCCCTGGCAGCCGGTGGAGCAGATTCACCACTATTTCCTTGAGGGCCGGATTGACCTTTGCCTTGTGGTCGGCACCGAGGCGTCGTTCGGGTACATCCTGCAATGGGCGCTGCAGGCGCACGAGGCCGGGGCGATGCTCGTGGACGTGAACCCGCGCGACTCCGGGCTGGGTTCGATAATCGACGTGCACCTCAGGGGGAAGGCGGGAGAGGTGCTGCCAAAACTGCTTTGACAAACGAAGTCAGATGTCAGAAGCTAGAGGCTAGAAGTCAGAAGTACGGAACGCGGAGGCTTGCCAATGGATGATTCACCTTTCCTGAAGCTCTGCCGCGCACGGCGGTCGGTGCGGCGGTTCGCGGACCGGCCGGTGGAGCGCGAGAAGATTGAGCTTTGCCTGGAGGCAGCGCGCCGCGCGCCGTCGGCCGACAACCTGCAACCTTGGCGGTTCATTGTGTTCGACGAACCGGAGAAGAAGACGAAGCTGGCTGAAGCGGTATTCAACGGGGTCTACGCGGCATCGAAGAAGTTCGCCGCCGCGCCGGTCCTTGTTTGCCTGGTCATCAAGGAGAACCTGCTGGTCAGCAAGGTCGCGGGCGTGGTCCAGGGCACGCAATGGCAACTGGTTGACGCGGGCATCGGTGGCGAGCATTTCGTGCTGGCCGCCGCCGAGCAAGGCCTTGGGACGTGCTGGATTGGCTGGTATGACGGCCGGGCGCTGCTGAAGCACCTCGGCCTGCGCGGCAAAGGGTACAGGGCGGTCGCACTAATCGCGGTCGGGTACCCGACCGACGACGCCTCAACCACGGAGCGCCCGCGCAAGAACCTGGGCGAAATCGCGTTCTGGAACAGCCCGCCCCGCTAGGGGCGGGAAATCCCAAACTCCAAACCCCAAATCCCAAACAAGCCCGACTACCGGAGTCGGAATGCCCGAAGCACGCGTTTCGGGTTTCGTCCATTTCGTGCTTGTTTGGAGTTTAGTGTTTGGAGTTTGGAGTTTAGCTCGTGCTCCGCACTTCTTGCTTCTGAGGCGTTTTGCGGGTATGCTTATGTAAGGGAATACCACCACCGCGAAGGAGAACACTTGCACGACATCTTGAAGCGACTTTCGATCGAACACTCTGAACTTGAACAAGCCATGGCCGGGATTAAGCCGCGCCAGTTCCGTGATGATGAAGGCCGGTCCCGGCTCCTCCGGGTGCACGACCTGCTATTGCAGCATACCCGGGAAGAGCAGCAGGAATTATACCCCGTTCTCGAAAAGGCGGCGACCGCGGACCAGCGCATTGCCGACCACCTGCACCTAATGTCCGACGACATGAAGATTGTCTCCGGCCTGGCCGAGGATTTCTTCCGCAAGTACCAGCAGGGCCAGCCCGCGTTGATTGAGTTCGCCACCGACCATGGCGCGCTGCTGACCATCTTGAAGATAAGGCTGAAGAGGGAAGAGCAGACGCTCTTTCCTCTGTTCGAAGCCCTGAGCCGAAACTAGACCGAACACTGCCTGTTGATTGCCGCCCGGAAACGGGCGGCAACGCCTATTGTCCCTCCATCATTTCTCCTTGTTCATTTCCCCTTGACCCTTTGCATTCTTGACATTGCGCCTGTTTCCGGCAAGACTTTGGACAATGGAAGGCAAATCCCTTCCCGACCGGCTACGCACGCCCGCGGGCGTGGCGTTCGTGCTGGCAGTTGTCGCGCTCTGCTCGATCGGTCTCTACCTGCCGGCGACACAGTATAATTTCGTCTGGGATGACGAGACGCTCATCGCCGGCAACTCGCTGCTGGCCCATTCCCGGCCGGCCGATATTCTCTCCCGCGGGTTCTGGGCCGGAAGCCCCGAACCGGTAACCGGGCCGGGCGCCGCCTATTACCGGCCGCTGGTCACGCTCAGCTTCTGGCTGGACCTGCACCTCTCGCACGGCAACCCGTATTGGTTTCACGTCGTCAACCTGCTGCTCTATGCGCTGGCCGCGGTAGCC
>CAIVTL010000327.1 GCA_903908785.1 Caldifarciminota bacterium
CCTCAGATTGAAATCGAGTTGCTTCCCAAGATGCTACCCCCTAAGCAACCCCTACCCTTGGTTTTCCGGACTTGCGCCTGCTCCGAACCTGCGGATAATAAGGACGTTATGCTCTTTTCCCGGTCCGCTCGGACCCCGCCTTCTTTCAACGCCATTCCATTCGTCATTGGCCTCAGCGGCCCCTGTCGGACAGTGCGTCGTTCGGGCTTCGCACTTTCCCGGCATGCGTCTCTGCTTCTGACCGCGGCGACCAGCGCCGTCCTAGCCTTCATTCGCCGGACCGAGTTCCCGCTCTCCGTGCATGGCCGGAGCACGGCCCAGGTTGAACCGCTGGCCGCGGCGCTCGAACTCTGCGCACGCAAATGGACCAACCTCGGCCTGGCCCCGGAACTCCAACAGCTTCTCTCTGATTGCCACCGGAAGTTCCACGCCTGGGGCCAACTCCTGCGCCCGCTTCTTCCGCTGACCTCGGGGTCACCGTAAGGAATTGTCCCCGGAATTGCCCCCGGGTTACCCGCTTGCCTGCTTCGCGCCTGCTTGACACTCGTGCGTTTCCGGGGTAGAACTTAGACAGCATAAACTCAGGAGAACAGCATGACCAAGTTCAAGATAGTGGTAGAGAAGCACGAAGACGGCTACGTAGCCTACCCGCTCGGGCTGAAAGGCGTCGTGGTCGGGGAGGGCGACACCTACGAAGCTGCCCTGGCCGACGTCAAATCGGCTATCCGGTTCCACCTCGACACGTTCGGCCCGGACGCGATTGACGCCGACTCACCGGTGCTTGAGGCCTACCTCGCTGACGCGGCACTCGCCGTCTGATGCCGAAGTTTCCGGTTGACGCACCCAAAGCGCGGGTCATGAAGGCGCTTCAGTCGCTCGGGTTCAGGCTCGTGCGCGAACGCGAGCACGTCGGGATGATTCGAGAGAATGCGGACGGCACGCGCACGCCGCTCACCATGTCGAACCATCCGAGAATCAAGGCGTCGACACTGCGGACAGTCTGTACTCAGGCCGGAATCAAGCGCGACGACTTCCTCGCCGCGTACGACAAAGCCTGACCGCCGTTCCGCCTTCCATCACCCGCCAACTGCAAGCCGGCGCCGAGCCGCCCTGAGTCCTATCGAAGGGTCTCTCGGACCCGCCACCTGCAACCTGCAAACTGGAAACTGGTCACTCGCGCGTAGCGCGCGGGTCTCTCGTCTGGTCACTGGCCACTGGACACTGGTAACTGGTACCTCGCGGCGCAGCCGCGCGCGCCCATCAGCCGTGAGCCGCAAGCCGTCGGCCGCCGGGCCCGTGCGTCCGCTTGACTTCCCGCACTGACGCCGACTGAAGAATCTCTCTTGTCTCGTCGCTGGAAACTCGCGGCGCAGCCGCGACTAGAACCCCATCCGTCCGTTGTTGCCTTCCTCGGCATAGCCGTTCTGTTCGCGCTGCGCCGCCGCCTCGAAGTCGGCCATCATTATCTGGCCGGTGTCCGTATCTTCCTTCAGCCGCGACGCAGCCAGGGATGCCGCGGACATGACCGCGTTGGCAATCTGCCCGCCAGTCAGCTTGAACTCCTGTGCGAGCCGGCCCAAGTCCACGTCTCGTGCCAGCGGCGCCTCCTTGGGCAAGTGCTTCCGCCATATCTCGGACCGCGCTTCAGCGTCGGGCGGGCCGAAGTACACCTTGTACTTGATGCGGCGTTCCAGCGCCGGGTCGAACACGCCGGCATGGTTCGTAGTGAGGACGACGATGCCTGGGAACCGCTCCAACTCCATAAGCAGCGTGTTCACCTCGCTGTTGGCAAGGCGGTCGCAGGAACTCTGCACCTCGGTGCGCCGCGCGAAGACAGCATCCGCCTCGTCGAAAACCAGCACCTTCCCCGTTCTGGCCGCCTCGTCGAACGCCGCCTTGGTGTGCTTCTGCGTCTCGCCGACCCACTTGCTGACCAGTTCCGGGTAGCTGATTACCAGCGGCTCGCGACCGAGCGCCCGGCACAGCATCCGCGCGGTCAGGGTCTTGCCGGTCCCGGACGGCCCGTGGAATAAGACGCAGACTCCGCCCGACCCCTGTGACAGCGTCGCAAAGCCCCACTTCTCGCGGATGACGTCCAGGCGTCGGACATAGCCCCAGAGCGACCGGATGGACTCCAGGGCAGGCGGGCCAAGCACAACACCGAAGCTTGAGAGGCGCTCGGCGATGTCGCCATCCCAGGATACCTGGGCAGCCTTTGGCTTCGCCTGAGGCCTTGGACATTCCACGCCCAGAAGCGTTGCCACAATGTCCTCATCGAGGCTCAGTCGCCGGGAGCTGTACCCGTCCTGGCATTTGACGGCACTGAGCAGACGGCTGCCCGGCAGAAAGTACGGCAGGTACTCCTGGACTCCATCCTGCCGGCCGCGCGCCAGCAGTTGAACCACCTCCGAGACCTTGAGCCCGC
>CAIVTL010000328.1 GCA_903908785.1 Caldifarciminota bacterium
ACAATTCTTTTAAAATTTTACTCACACTGGCATTTTCAAACGTGAACGTTAGCCGGCCGGATTCAATGCGGGAAACATTCAAAAGGTCTTCAATTAAATTAACCAGCCTTTCGGTAGAAACAAATATTTTCTCCAACGCACCTTGCACGCCTTTGCTCATTTCCCCATAGGAACCTTCCAAAAGAAGCGACGCAAATCCCTTGATGGCAGTTATAGGCGTTCGCAGTTGATGTGAAGCGATGAACGATGAGCGAGGAACGATGAGTGTGGCCACGGTCCTGCGCGGCGTGCTGGTCCTGCCGGGGAGTTACGAGTTACGAGTTGCGAGTTACGAGTTGCTGGACATCGGGGGGCGGCGTGTCCTCGCGCTGCACTCCGGCGCGAACGATGTATCGCGCTTGCCCCCGGGCGTGTACTTTATCAGGGAGCAATCAGCACTCAGCGGTCAGCATTCAGGGACGGAGCACGGTGCACGGGATACGGTTCACGTCCGCAAGGTCGTGCTGCAAAGGTAGTCACCGATGTCATTCCGAGACGGAGCGAAGCGGAGTCGAGGAATCTCGTCCCCTCAGGCGAGACCCCTCCGTCGGCGTCGGGGTGACAGGCACGAAGGAGGCGCGATGAAACTCTGCATTCTGGTCTCTGCTCTCTGCATTCTGACCTCTCTCGGTTTGGGCTCTGATGTTGACGTAGATGGGATTCTCGCCCCGAGCGGCAACGTTGACTCAGGCCAGACAATCATCCCGCGCATGGTCATTACCAACCTGAGCGGTGAGCCCGCTGACAGTGTCAGCGCCTTCTTCACGATAGAGGATGGTACTCCGAGCGGCTACCGTGACAGCATCACCGGGTTCAACATGTCGGCACTGACCACCGAGACTCTTGCGTTCGGCGGCTGGGTCCCGCGTGGTCGCGACAGCGCGACCGCGACGGCATGGATTCACTGCGACGGCGACACGTATCCGCAGAACGACACGCTCTCGCTACGGTTCTTCGTGCGGGTCAAGGACATCGCCGTCATCCAGATGATCGCGCCGCCGCCGGATACCGTCTACGACTCTGGCGTGGTCATCTATCCACAGTGCCGATTGCGGAACTGCGGCAACATACCGTTCGTGGTCGAGGTCCGTTTCAGGATTGGCTCATACCAGAGTTCAAGGAGCATACCGATTATCTTTCCCGGCCAGGAGATCGTCGTCCACGCGCCTGCTCCGTTCACGGCGATACCGGGCATCTGGGCCTGCATCTGCAACGCGGTCGTGGTCGGCGACCTGCATCCGGAGAACAACATCATGGTGGACACGTTTACCGTGACCGGGACGATATACAGGGATGTCGGAGTGACACGTCTCTGGCAGGACTCGGTCGACTTGATTCACGGTGTCTTCGCGAACCTCGGGGACGACGCCGCGGCATTCTGGTGTTTCATCGCACTACGCGACTCGGCGAACAGAACAGTCTTCGAGGATTCAAACCAGGTATTGCTGGGACCGGGCGACAGTTCCGAGCTTGCGTTCTTCACCATCACCCCATCGCCCGGATGGTGTGTCGCGTGCTCTGTGTGCATGGTTGGAGACCAGGATAGTACCAACAACGTCAAGTATCTGTGGTTTCCAAGCGCCGTGGCGGAGGATGGCGGGCAGCCCCGAGCCTCAAGCCACAAACCCCAAGCCACGGTTATGCGCCGTCTGCCCGCCGGTGCGGTCGCGTTCGACGCGATGGGGCGGAGGGTCGTGAACCCGAAGTCCGGCATCTACTTCGTGGCGGACGACGGCGCACGAAATGCGGTGCACGTCCGCAAGGTCGTGATTCAAAGGTGATAGCCGATGTCATTCCGAGACGGAGCGAAGCGGAGTCGAGGAATCTCGTCCCCTCAGGCGAGACCCCTCCTAGGCGTCGGGGTGACAAACGGGTGCGCGAAACCCCTCCATGTCCGTCAGGGTGACAGGAACAAAGGAGGTTCGATCAGATTCTGCATTCTGATTTCTGCCTTCTGCATTCTGACTTCGGTCGGCCTGGGCTATGACGTCGGCGTAGATACGATTCTCGTCCCGAGCGGTTTGGTTGACAGCGGGCAGACTATCACGCCCAGATGCGTGGTCCGTGCGTACACCGGCAGCGGCCCAGTGGACGTCCACTTCCTGATTCTGGAATCCGGCGGACCCGTGTACCTCGACAGCGTGGCTCTGCCGCCTCTGCCGCCCGGGTTCGTTGACACCGTTGCGTTCCCGGGCTGGGTTCCTCGCGGCCGGGACAGTATGACCGCGATTGCGTGGGCCGAGTGCGCGGGTGACACGTATCCGCAGAACGACACGTGCCGGCACCGGTTCTTCGTCCGTATCAAGGACCTCGGGTTGAGCGACCTTTGGCCCGACGGCGACACGTTCGACTCGGGTCAGGTCATCGTGCCGCACGTCCTGGTGTCGAACCTTGGCAACATGGCCTTGTTCTTCCGGTTGTGGAGGGACTCAAGGCTGCTGCCGCCGGGAGAGGAGAAGGAGGAGGAGGA
>CAIVTL010000329.1 GCA_903908785.1 Caldifarciminota bacterium
GGATGGTGGATGGACTTGGTCCAGGACATCTCCGAGATGTGAATCAGGCCTTCGATGCCCTTTTCCAACTCGACGAACGCGCCATATTCGGCCAGCGTCGTGACCCGACCCCGTACCTTGCCGCCCACCGGGTACTTCTCTTCGACCCGTTCCCAGGGATGGGGCGTAAGCTGCTTCAGGCCGACCGTTATCCGGCCCGTGTTCGGGTCGGCGGAAAGCACCTTGATCTTGAGCTCATCGCCGACATTCACGACCTCGTTCGGATGCACGACCTTGTTCCAGGCCAGGTCCGAGATGTGCAGCAGGGCATCGACGCCGCCGATGTCGACGAACGCGCCGAAATCGGTAATCGTCTTCACCGTACCGTCAATCACATCCCCGACATTGAGCCGGCTGAACAACTCGCGCCGAATCTCGTCCTGGCGCTCCTCGAGCAGCAGCCGCCGCGAGACCACGATGTTCTTCTTGTACCAGTTGACCGAGAGAATCTTGACTTCGAGCAGCTTGCCGATGAGGTCGTCAAGGTTCGGCACCGGCCGCAGGTCTACCTGTGACCCGGGCAGGAACGCATCCAACCCGAGAATCTCGACCGCGAGCCCGCCCTTCACGCGCTTGATGACCGTGGCGGGCACGCCCTCGGCGCTCTCGGACTTCTGTTTGATGGTTTCCCAGGCAAGCTGGAAATCCGCCTTCTTCTTCGAGATTACCGGGAACCCGTCCCGGTCTTCGAACGCTTCGAGGTACACCTTCACCTCGCGGCCCTCGGCTGCCTCGTCCCGATTCCGGAACTCATCAACCGACAGCACTCCTTCGGCCTTCAACCCGATATCAATCAGCACGGCATTCGTCAACCGCTTCACCACGCGGCCGGTGACGATGTCACCCAGCCGCAGCCGCGGGAACGAATCGGCATACATATCAGCGGTTGTCTTCGGTGCCGGCTCAGCCGGCGTCGGCGACACCGCCGCAGCTTCGGGCGGGCTGGCCTCGACGGGAACGGAACTCACGGCTTCAGACTCAGGCAGGCGCATTGCGTCTTCCTGTTTGCTATCCTCTACTGACATTAAGACGGTCCTCCTTAGCGGGATTTCTGACAATGTCTACAATCTCACGCACCACCCGTGACGGCGTGGACGAACCGGCCACCACACCAACCCGGTCGGCCCGGGCGATAATCCGTCGCGGCAACTCGGCAGCCCGTTCCACGAACACAACCCGGCAGCCGGCATTTCGCGCAATCTCGGCCAGCCGTGAACTGTTGGCGCTGTTGCGTCCGCCGACCACGACTACCAGGTCAACCTGCCGTGCGATTCGGGCAGCGGCCTGTTGTCGGGCAGCCACCTCCTCACAGATGGTGTCGAAGATTCTCAGCTCAGTATAGCGAAACCGGCTGAGGTTAGCAACAGCTTCCCGCAGCCGCTCGCGGGACATGGTCGTCTGGGCCACCACCCCGACCTTTCCGCCGGCGAGCCGCATCCGCGGCGAGTAAACCCGACCCCGCCCTTCGCAATGGCCAAGGATGGACTTCACCTCGGGATGGTTCCGCTCCCCGACTACGACCACGGTGTAGCCCTTCTCCTTGAGTCGTCGGGCCACGTTTTGGACTTTGCGCACGTACGGGCACGTGGCATCCACCACGGCGATTCCCAGCCTGTGGCACTCCGCGAGGGTCTCGGGCGGGCACCCGTGGGCACGAATTACCAACGCGCCCTCGTGCACCTGCCTGGCGTCCCGTACCGACCTGATGCCGGCCCGCTCCAGTTCCTCGAGCACCAGCGGGTTGTGAACCAGTTCGCCCAGAGTCGAGACCCGGCCGAACTGCGTCTTACCCGACTTCGCAAGCCCGATAGCCCGCTCGACCCCGAAACAGAACCCGGTCGGCCGGGCGACAATGACGGCCGGCCTCTCGGCCTTTGACCTTTGACCTTTGACCTTTGACTCCGTCCGCTCTCCTCTGCTCATTCTCCTGCCGCCATTCTCCTCACTCGCTGCTCGACCTCGTGCGTCAAATCGATATACCCCTGCCTGTCCGGCGTGAAATCCCTGGGGTAAACCGGGTCGGCGAAGGCGATGTGAATACCCAGGTTGCGCTTCGGCTTCGTCCGATACCCGCGCTTGACGAAATCCCGGTCGGTCAGGTAGGCAACGATTGAACGCGAGACGCCGCCCAGATGCACCGGCACGACCGGCACACGGTTGGTTATCGCCAACATGCCGATTCCCGGCTTGAATGGAGTGAGATCGCCGGTCCTGCTCCGCGTGCCTTCCGGGAACAACACGATGGTCTGGCGCTTGTCCAGGAGCCACGAACACCGTTTCATCGCCGCCGGGTCTCCTCCATCCCTCCGGACCGGCCAGGCGTTGTAGGTGTGAATCAGCCATGCGAAGAACCGTGACGCGGCGAACAGCGAATCCTTTGCCAGAAAGTGTATCTCGCGCCGCGCGCCCAGGCCGACGAGCAGCGGGTCGAAATTGGAGGTGTGGTTGGAGGCGAGTATCTGCGGGCCCGGGAAGAGCTTGTCTCGGCCCGTGACCCGCACCTTCAGGGCGAGCTGGCCGAACGTATACACGAGCGCGTACCCAGCCATCCATCTCAATCTCATCAGAGGGAGGATTCCAGGGATCTAGGAATCAAGGAATCAAGTGACCTGAAGGAAAGGGGACAGCAGGAAGCCAAGCTAGACTCGCTTGTCGAGCGAACGGATAGGGGCCTGCAACATGCGCTCGACGTCGCCGACCGATTGTAGCAGCGATGCGGACTCACTAGCCGGGATGTAGTCAAGGTCGGTCGCAAGCATCAGTTGCGTCTCGACCTCGCAGAGCGATGCGTAGGCAATTCGAAGTGACCGGATGTAGTCCGCGGTTGAGTGCCTGCCGTATCCCTCGGCAATGTTGGAGGGAACCGAGCACGCCGCGCGTCTGACCTGACTGGTCAGACCGTACACCTCGGTCCTCGGGAAACTCCTCGTGACGTAATAAACACTCAGACAAAACGCGTAGGCTTTCTTCCAGACGTTCAGTTCCTTGTAGCTACTCAGCAACTGGTTTTCCCCTTCCCTTCTTCTCTTCGGATCCTCCACTAGAATCCTGGAATCCTCGACCCCTAGACCCCTGCGCGTGAATCCTTCTCCTTGCGAGGTCACAGACTACGGCAACCTGCTCCTCAATCGTCAGGCTCGAAGTGTCCACGAGCACGGCATCCGGCAGCCGTCGCAGCGGGCTCACCTCACGGCCCGAATCTATCCGGTCGCGTTTGACCAGGTTGGCGAGCACGGTCTTGCTGCTGACGTTCGTCCCCTTCTGCGCCAGCTCAAGCCGCCGCCGCCGGGTCCGCTCGCCGGCGTCACACTCGAGGAATATCTTCAAGTCTGCATTCGGGAAGACTACGCTGGCGATGTCACGCCCCTCGCAGACGACCGCCAGCCCTGCTGCCACCCGTCGCTGCTCGGCTACCATCTGCCGCCGCACCGCGGGAATTGCCGACACCTCGGAAACCAACCCGCTCACGTCCGGCTCCCGAATCGCCTCGCTCACGTCCTCCCCGTCCAGCTTCACCCTCATCCCGGTCCGGTTCCACTCCACGCCAACCCGGGTCGTTCTGAGCATCTGTGCCAGTCCGTGTTTGTCCATGACGTCTGTGTGCGTCCGGATAACCTTCAGCGTCACCGCCCGGTACATCGCGCCCGTGTCGAGATGCCGAAATCCGAGCCGCTCCGCGCACCACCGCGCCGTCGTGCTCTTGCCCGAACCGGCCGGCCCGTCAATTGCGAGGATGAATCCGCGAGAGCGCTTCATACAGGGCAATATACCAAAGAACGTGGCAGTTGCAAGCCATCACGGCCACTTGACCACCAGCCTTTGATGCGCTAGACTCGCCCGGCATGAGCCTTGCGAAGTATCGGGAGTTTCTGATGCGCGAGAAATGGTTCTCGCTACGGGACAGAGTGGACGTAATGGACCCGGCCACGCAGACGGCGGTCGGCCATTTCGAGCGGAAGCTATTCAGCATCCGAACCCTGTACCGCCTCTACGACCTCCCAGGCCAGGTCGAGTTGATTGTCCAGCAGAAGCTATGGTCCGCGCGGCCCACGTTCAGGTTCTTCAGCGGCGACCCTTCAGGCCAGCCGGACGAGACCGCGCTGCTCGGACGGCTCAAGAAGAAACTCTTCTCCTTCAAGCCGGAATACTGGTTCGAAACCCCAGACGGCTCCCGCCGGTTCGATGTCAAAGGCAACTTCATCGGGCTCAAGTACGAAATCACCGAGGATGGCCGGAGCATCGGCAGCGTGTCCAGGACTTTCTGGGCGATTCGGGATACTTATGGCCTGAGGATAGACGCGGCCGTGCCGGACGAGACCGCGCTGTTGCTCCTGGGCTCGGTGATTGTCATCCACGCCATCCACGAAAAGCGTGAGCGCAGGCAGAGAACATAGCCGACGTCGCAGACCGATAGTTGGCCCCTGCTTCCTGCCGAACGACTATCACCGCCCAGCGAAACAGTCCTTGGTCGATGTTGGATACTGGTCCGGGGTCATCAGCGAAGCCACGCAGGCCCCTGCCGGCCGGACGCGCCTCCGGTTTGACACGACGCCTGCCGGTTCCTAGACTTTGTTGATACTCTCAAACCATCCCGGAGGAAAAATGTACCTATTTGCCCTACTTCTCGTGGCACAGGTCCAGTCTACGCCGATGCACTGCGGTACGCCGGTCTTCGACGCGATGAAGACCAAAGTCAGGGGTCAGGGACTTGGGATCGGGGATCTGGGTCGGAATCCGACCCCCGAACCCCGCCCCCTGTCCCCCGTCCCCCGCTCCAAGCCGCCGCGCATCGGCGAGATGCGAACGATGTGGCTGCAGAATATGTCGGTGATGCCGCCCGTGCAGTTTCAAGCCGAGTTGACCTGTCGCGGCACCGGCAACCACTGCTATGTAATGGTCGACGACTCCTCATGGACCGCCGGCATTGTCGACTCGGCCGACGTGGCCCGTATCCTTGAGCGCTTCGACAACTCCAGCCCGCGCGACACGAGCCACGGAGTCTGGTATCACAACACAACCGTCCTCGGCCGACCGCCGGACGCAATCGACAACGACTCGCTCATCTACCTCATATATCACAACGTCGGCGAGTTCCACGGCTACTCATTCGACGGGTTCTGGCAGTACTTCGACGAGTACTACGACACGACTTCGATGCGGCTCTGGGGCTATCATTCCAACGAAATCGAATGCGTCTATCTCGACTGCTATCCGAACAACCCGTCCGAGGACTACCGCATCGCCATCGCCGCCCACGAGTTCGGCCACATGATTCAATGGAACTACGACCAGGCCGAATCGCTCTGGGTAAACGAGGGCTGCGCCGAACTGGCGATGTGGCTATTCGGCAAACCCGACGCCATCTCCGGATTCAACAGCGTGCCGGACAACGACCTGACCAAGTGGACCGGTTCCTGGGCCGACTACATCAAGACCTATCTTTGGTCGCTTTTCCTGTACGAGCAGTACGGCGGCCGGGTCGGCACCGACCTCATCCACAACATCGTCGCGTCGCCGCTCGTCAGCATCGAAGGGGTGGATTCCGGCTTCGCCGCCACCGGCCTTCCTCAGCGCTTCGAGGACGTGCTCGACCAGTGGATCCTCGCGAACGTGATAAACGACACGTCGTACCTCGCCGGGAAGTACGGCTACTTCGGCGAGCACGTCCCCCGCTTCAGCAACGCCGGCTCCTACAACACGTACCCGGTATCAGGCAACAACAGCCTCGACCGCTGGGCCGGCGAGTACATCCGGTTCCAGAAGGGCCGCGACCTGCAAATCGGCTTTAACGGAGCGGACAACGCGAACTTCCACGCGTTCATGGTCGCCAAAGACACCATCGGCCACCGGCTGGTGCTTGACACCATTGAACTCGATTCGCTTCAGGCCGGCTCAATCTCGGTCCCGGGCTCGGACACCGGCTACCAGTCGGTCTGGCTCGTTCCGGCCAGCCACTATCCATCCGGCCGAATGAACTACGCGTACACTGCCGCAGCCACGGGCATCATGGAGACAAACCCCAAACCCCAAATACCAAATCCCAAGTCGGCCATCGGGCCGACGGTGATGCGCGCCGGTGCACGGGTAAGGCTGCCCTCAGGCGCTGAGCTGTACTCAACCGACGGCAGGCTGGTCAGCCAGAAGTCGCTGGAACCAGGCGTCTACTGGCTGACAGCCGCAGGCCAGCGCCGCAAACTGGTGGTGGCGCCGTGAGGCCGTATCGGCGATTGACTATGGGCCCGGCGGGACTACACTGAAATCATGCCGAAGAAGAATATCGAGGTTCTCTGGGACGATGTCCGTGTCTGGCTGACCGACGCGACAAAGACCGCGCTCAAGGAAGCCGAAGACCTGACCCGCCGCGGCCGGCTCAAGATGGACCTGGTACGCGTGAGCCGGGAAATCGAAAAGAAGATGGCCGACCTCGGCGCCAAGGTCTACAGCCGGTTCTCGCGCACGCCCGACGCTGCGCTCGTTGCCGACGAAGAACTGAAGCGCCTGATGCGTGAGATTGCGAAACTAGAGTCCGAACTGGCGTCGAGCCAGCGAGAGTACGAGGCGGAGCGAAAGAGGGACTAGGGATTTGGGGCTGGGGTTTCGGGTTCGGCCCCGACCCCTGACCCCTGAACCCTAACCCCTCGTCTTCCCGCTGCGGCCGGGTTCTTCCAGCGGGATGCCGGCCTGGCACAGCGGACAGGCTGAAGGCTCGAACGCCGCGACCTGCTGCCGATAGGCTCCGAACAGCGGGACGCCAAATTCGGCCCCCGCGCTTCGGTCGACATACACTCCGACGCCAACCACCTTTGCCCCGCTCGGCTCAACCGCGGCCAGCGTCTCTTTGATTGACCCGCCGGTCGTCAGCACGTCGTCAACCACCAGCACGCGGTCTTCCGGCCCGAGGCGGAACCCGCGTCCTATCTTGCGGCCAAGCTCCGCCTTCTCGGCGATGATACACCGACACCCAAGCTGCCGGGCGACCTCGTAGGCGATAATCACGCCGCCGGTCGTCGGCCCGCAGACAACTGTCGCCAGGTCTTTGCGGAATCGCTCCGCGACCGCCTTGGCAAACGCCTCGCACACCGCCGGTTCCTCGAGAATGCGGAACTTCTCAAAGTACTTATCCGAGTGCTTGCCCGAAGTCAGCAGGAAATGGCCTTCCCGCAGCACGCCGTGCTTCTTCAATACCTCACCCAGTTCTGGTGTCACTTACCCTCCAACAATGTGCGTCAACTGCGCCCTGATTTCCGCGATTACCGCATTCGGGTCCGGCGCTTCGTATATCGGCCGGCCCACCACGATGTAGTCCGCACCGGCCCTTGCCGCCTCCGCCGGCGTGAGGGTCCGCGCCTGGTCGTCCGCGCCCATTCCCGGTCCGAATCTGATGCCCGGCGTCACGACAACGAGGTCCCGGCCGCAGACCTCCTTCACGACGCCAATCTCGTGCGGTGACGCCACCACGCCGTCACAGCCTGACTCCCTTGCCAATACCGCAAGGCTGCGCACGCGGTCCGCCATAGCCTGCTTCGACCCGCTTATTGCCTCAAGCGCCGCCTGGTCGAGGCTGGTCAACACGGTCACGCCCAGAATCATCGGTCGCTTCCCCTTTGCCTTGTTGGCAGCGGCCGCGGCTGCAGTGAGCATCTTCGGCCCGCCCATCGTATGCACGGTCAGCATGGTCACGTCCAGCTCTGAAGCCGCTTCGACCGCTTTGCCTACGACCGATGGGATGTCCGAGTACTTCAGGTCCAGGAAGACGTCGACCTCGCGGCGCACGAACTCGCGCACGAGCGTCGGTCCGGTCCTTGCGAACAGGTCAATGCCAATCTTGTACACATCAACCTTGCTACCGACACGGCTCAGCAAATCGATCGCACCTCTCTCGCCTTCCACGTTCATCGCCAGCACAATCTTCGTCACACGCACATCCTTCCGTCCTCAGTCTGCTGCCCGCCTCCGCACTTCTTGCTTCTGACATCTAGCTTCTGACCTCTGACTTCGGCCCTCATCCCCCACGCCTCCTGGCTCTGCCAACAATCTGCTCCCAGCCGGTCAGCCGGTTCTTTGCGGCGCATTCCTTCATCCCGGCCCAAACTTCGAGCGCCGCCTCGGGGTTGACCAGGCTCGCGGTGCCGACCTGCACCATCCGCGCCCCGGCGCTGAGGAAATCGAATGCGTCCGCGCTGTCCATGATGCCGCCGCACCCGACAATCGGAATCTTCACCGCAGCCGCGACCCGGTCCACGCAGAAGAGCGCGAAGGGCTTAAGCGCCGGGCCCGAAACCCCGCCGGTTCTGCCGCCAAGGAACGGCCGGCCGTTCTCATCCAGCGCCAGCCCGAACAAAGTGTTAATCAATGTGACCCCGTCCGCGCCCGCCGCCTCAGCCGCTTTCGCCGTCTCAACCGGGTCAACGAAGTTGGCGGTAAGCTTGACTATAACAGTCTTCGCCGTTCGCCTCCGGACCAGCGTGGTTATCGCCTCTACCACCTGCGGCTGTTGCCCAAACAGTGCCCCGCCCTCTCGGACATTCGGACAGGAAACGTTAACCTCGAAAGCGTCCACCGGCTCGGAATCGAGCCTCGCTGCCAACTCTCCATACTCCTCAACCGTGAACCCCGCGATGTTCACCAGCACGCGGCATTTCAGCTTCGCCGTCCGCGGCACGACCTCGGTGCAGAACTTCTCGACGCCGGGATTCTCCAGCCCGACCGAGTTCAGGATGCCGCCCGGGAACTCGCAGATTCTCGGCGGCGGGTTGCCCACCCGCGGCTGCAGGGTTATCGCCTTCGTGACAACTCCGCCAAGGCGATTCGCCACCGCCGGGAATTTGAGCCCGAACTCGAAAGTCCCGGACGCGGCCAGTACCGGATTCGCGAACGTTGTCCGGCCGATTGTCACCGTCGTATTCACAGCACTACCTCATTAAGCCGCACGACCGGCCCTTCTTCGCAGAACCGGACGTGCCCGCCGTCCTTTTTCGGCAGCGCGCAGCAATAGCAGATACCGGTGCCGCAGCCCATCCGTTCCTCGACAAAACCCCAGACCGGAATCGGGTCCAGCCGTTTCACCAGGTCAGCCAGCATCGGCCTCGGCCCGCAGGCAAAGACCGTCGTCGATTGACGATTGACGATTGGCGATTGACGATTGCCGGACTTCTGCACTCTACCTTCTAGCTTCTGGCTTCTGACTTCGCCCGCGATAAACTCTGTCACTACGCCATGATGCCCGGAACTGCCGTCATCGGTTGCGGTTGCGACCTTCGCCCCGATGCTGCGGAACTCTCTGACGAGAAGCAACTCCGCCTTGGTGCGCGCTCCTACGAACACCTGCAGTCGGTTCGCCTTTGCCAGCCGCCGCGCCAGAAACAGCAGCGGGGCCGCGCCGATCCCGCCGCCGCACAGGAGGACGTCCTTGCCGCGCACGTCCGGAGCCGGCCGACCCAGAGGCCCGAGCACGTCGAGTTCGTCCCCGACGCTGGCACGGCTGAGCAGCGCCGTCCCGCGCCCGACCACTCGGAACACCAGCCGCACGCGCTTTCCTTCGACGTCGGCCACCGAAATCGGCCGTCGAAGCAGCGGGTCAACCCCGCTCGATACCTTGACGTTGAGGAACTGGCCCGGCCGAATCGCCCGCGCGATTCCCGGCGCTTCGAGCCAGAACGAGAAAACGCCCGCGCACAACTCGCGGGCCTGCACAACCGGACAGCGTACCGGCCTCAGCGGAACTCGAATTCTACTCTCCGGTCCAGCC
>CAIVTL010000330.1 GCA_903908785.1 Caldifarciminota bacterium
CGTGCGGTCGTATCCGGGAGGGCTCCTGGACTTAGCCACGGCCTCGGCGAGTCCGCCCGCTACCGGTCACCGCTGGCTGGAGTTCACGCTCACGGTCACTTACCCCGAGTCGCTGGTAAGGGGTCGGCGCTACGAATTCCACTGGTCGCGGGCCAATGGCGCGCGAATCCAGTATTACTACCAGGACGCTTCACTGAACCCGACCAGCCCCAATCCGTACCCGTACGGGTTCCTCAAGGTCAATGGGCAAGGGGATTCGGCCAAAGACCTCTGCTGCCGGATCAGCGGGCGACTCAACGCCGTTGGCAGCGCATATTGGACGGTAGACCAGCCCGATTTCGTTCCCTGGGGCGACAACAACCCTGGCGGGAGCAGGTCGCGGCTGCGGCACTGGTCAGCGAAACTGGCCGACTCTGCCGCGGTCGGCTCGATGATGATATACGCCAAATGGCCTGAGCTTCTGGACAACAACGGCCCGACAGACACGCGGTCATGGTATGACTTCGACGCGAAGCTGTGGGCGGTTGTCGATACTTCCGAGGCGAACGCCCGGCCTATCGTCAACATCACGCAGGTGGCCAAGTCCGCAAGCAGTCGACAGGCCTTCATCTTGAAGCGGCAATGGGTCCCCGACATGACATCTGAAGGTGGTCACTGGGAGCAGTACGAGGTTTGGGACACGACCACATTCTGCGCCCCGAAGAACCTCCTTGCGCCGATTACCGCGGACACGAACTACTGGGCCGACTACATTCATGACCTGATGACGCACGTGGACAAGGACGCCAGCCGTCAATGGCCGGGCGGCGATAGCGTCCCCGGAAAGCAGATACACGTGGTCGAGATTTGGAACGAAACGAACGATACCTGCGTGGACAGCCGGCAGTACTTCTTCGGCGACCGGGGCTGGTGGCGGCGACCGACCGAGCAGTACGACAGCGGCTACGACGGTCTGGCCGGGCTGTGTGCGTTGTACGTCCGCATGGCGTCAGTCGCAGAACAGGTGATTCACAACTCGTGCGGCTCAGAGCACCTGCACGACACGATTCTGATTTGCGCCACTAATGGCGCGCTGTCCGGGGACACAATCAACCAAAACGCGCGGGGTGTAGACTTCGTCCGATACTGCTATCAGGCCGCCACGCAGCTCGGTGGCCCCGGCATATTCTGGGACGGGCTCTCGATTCACCCCTATCGCCTCAGTTATGACTTCGACCCGGTCTCGTTTGAGACGATGGCCGAATCCATCCGTGCGGTCGCACGCTCCTACGGAGACTACGATTGTCAGCTATGGTGTTCAGAGATGGGACCGTTCTATCTGTATGAAGACTGGACGAGCCGGGACACGATGAGGAAGTACTACCAGAACGACGTAGCCAGATTCCTACCGGAGCTATACACCACGGCGATTGCGTCGCAGGCGCTTCCCGGCGCGCGCTATGACCAATGCCAGTGGTGGTGGTTCAGCACGCTCGATACGTCGTACCCCTGCGGCATGATAGGATTGAAGGACATTTACATATGGGACCCCAGGGACACCGGGGGTTGCTGGCAGAAGTACGGTAGCTTCTACCCCTGCCAGCAGCTTGCCGCGCAACTGACCGGATGGCGGTTCGAGCAGCGGGTCGGTGTCGATAACCCGAGTGGGCCGCAGGTTCCTCCGGTCCGGGTCTATGAATTCAGCGAGCCCACGACCGAGCAGCGGAGATGGGTCGGTTGGGTGGTGCAGACGACCGGACGAGAATCCCTGCTGCAGGAAGTGAAGATTCCGGCGCGAACCGACACGGTTGAGGTGTCGAGTGATTCCGGCCCCCGGAAAGCGACAGCAGATGCGGACGGATGGCTGCGGCTCGACCTCTCGACATATCCACGATACTTGAAGGAAGTCAGTCTCACGTCGCGGCCGGACCTGCGAGTGGACAGCGTGCGATACGTCGCGTCTCAGCCACAATGTACGGTGAGAGTGTGGGTGACGAACCACGGAGAACGGGCCACGCCGAACCGGTCAACCCCGCCTTCCCCCTATCCGACCTATGCCGTGCTCAGGGCGAACGGCGACTCGCTTGCCCAGCGGGTCCGAACGACCGCGATCCCAAAGGACGTGCAGGTACTGTTCACGTTCACCTTCAGCCCCGGACTGCTGCCCGATACTGCCCTACTCTCCGTCATTGTCAACCCGAGTCAGACCTACGTTGAACTCGGGACCGACGACAACACCGGCCACGTGCTCGCAATCAAACCGTAGCCTCCCTTCACAACCCAGGTCCGTAACGGCAGCCGTACGACACGGACGGCCGGAACGAGGCCGCCCAGTGGCAGTCGAGCTGGACTGCCCCCGATTCGTTGGACACTTTCTTAAGCGGCATTGGCCTGTTTCTCGAAGTCGTTTGGGCTAAGATAGCCCAGGCTCGAGTGTCGCCGCCAGCTATTATAGAACAAC